>JANMSG010000925.1:0-5956 GCA_031389065.1 Acidobacteriota bacterium
GTTCGACGCTGCCTGGTCTAAGTGTATGCGAGCGACGGCCGCGACGGCTCCTTCAAAGACAATATTTTCGGTCTCCTGAACATTGATGCCAGCTTCTTTGAGGTGGTCAAAGACGCTTGCCAATACGCCTACGCGGTCGAAGTGACGCACCACGAGCATGTGAGTCGCCGGGGTCTTCTTCGATAGATTGACGACATTCGGAGCGCGCCCTTTGTCTTTGTATTCGCTGATGATGCGCACGGTTTCATCGGCTATGGCTTGCTGCGCCTGATCGGTTGACGCGCCGATGTGATGCGTCCCTATGACGCCGTCGAGTTTGAAAATATCGTCTTCCACATCGCCTGTGCCGCCCGATGGTTCGCCTGCAAAGACATCAAGCCCTGCGCGAATGCCCTTTTCATTCACGGCTTTTTCGAGCGCCGCCTGATCAATGACTTCGGCTCGCGAGGTGTTGATGAAAAACGCTCCGTCTTTCATCGCGTCGAAAAACTCCTGGCTAATCATGCCGCGAGTTTCGTCTTTCAAGGCAACGTGCAGGCTGACGATGTCGGACGCTTTAGCGACTTCGAGCGGCGATTCTTTCATCTCAACGCCCAACTCTTTGGCGCGGCCGGTTGTCAGTGAGCGACTCCAGGCAACTACAGGCATACCGAATACATGAGCGCGTTTTATCATCTCTTGCCCGATTTGCCCTGTGCCGATCAAGCCGAGCGTGCTGCCGAACAAGCCTTTCGCTTTGCTGTACTCTTTCTTATTCCACTTGCCTTGTTTGAGGTCTGCGGTGTTGTGCGGGATTTTTCTATCGAGCGCCAGGATTAAGGCGAAAGCGAGTTCGGCAACCGCAATCGCATTTTTACCCGGACAATTGGCAACGTAGATGCCCCGTGCCGAAGCAATCTTCACATCAATGTTGTTGTAGCCAGCGCCTGCGCGAACCACTAAACTCAAACGTCCCGCTTCCAGCATCGCGCCGCTCACCACAGTCGAGCGCACGATCAACACATCCGCGCCTGATGATTGAATCGCCTGCAACAGCGCCTCGTCTTTTGCGTCCGCCTCATAGACGACTTCAAATCCCGCTTCTTTCAGACCATCAATGCCGCTTGCTTCAAATTTATCTGCAATTAAAACTTTCATCATTCCTCTCAAAATGTTAGATGCCAGATGCTAAATATTAGAAGTAACCGCTCTGAAATCGGCTATGGTTGCCAGATTCAAGGATTTGGCTAATATCTGACATCTGGCATCTGACATCTGCTAAATCAAATGACTCAACAAACCATCTCTTAACTTCGGCTCGAACCAGGTTGATTTGGGCGGCATGATCGTGTTTGCGTCAGACACCGTTATCAATTCGTCGATCGAAACAGGGTATAGCGAAAACGCTATGGTGGCGCGATTTTCGTTCACAGCTTTCTCAAGAGCAGCCGTGCCACGAACGCCGCCAACGAAATCTACGCGCTTATCTGTGCGAATGTCTTTGATGCCGAGCAAAGGATCAAGCACGCGCTCTTGCAAAATGCTCACATCCAGCGAACGTATCGGATCGGCTGACTCAATATCCTCAGGCTTTAAAGTAATCCATCGAGCCCCTACGTACATACAGATTTCGCCTTTATGCACAGGCTTACAGTAACCTGGCTCTACGACGACAAACTCTTTTTGTAAAGCGTCCATAAACTGCCCTTCGGTCAAGCCGTTCAAATCTTTTACGGTGCGATGGTACGGAAGAATTTGCAGTTGCGCTGCTGGGAACAGAACCGTTAAGAAGAAATTATATTCTTCCTCACCGGTATGATTCGGATTTTCAGCTTTGAGCGCCGCTCGCGCGCGGCTTGCGCTGGCGGCGCGATGATGCCCGTCGGCAATGTAGAGCAGCGGTACAGCGCCAAATGCTTTGCTGATGTTTTCCGTTGCCGCGTCTGTCATTCGCCAAATCGTGTGCTTCACGCCATCCGGTGCGGTGAAATCATAAAGCGGCTCTGAGGTTTCGGTTTGGCTTACCGTTTGGTTGATTTCGTCGCTTCCTCGATAGGTCAAAAACACGGGACCGGTTTGCGCGCGAAGCGTGACCATGTGACGTGTGCGGTCGTCTTCTTTATCTTTGCGAGTGCGCTCGTGTTTGCGGATGATGTCGGTATCGTATTCATCAACCGAGCAGCAGGCGGCTATGCCTGTTTGCGTGTGATCGCCCATCTGCAAACGATAAACATAAAGACTCGGCGTTTCTTCAACAATCAAGGGCGCGGCGCTTTTCAACTTCTCGAAATTATCGGCAGCACGTTGATAGACCTCGTCAGCATAAGGATTGGTGTCGTCTGCGAGTTCAAGTTCAGGGCGCGAGATACGCAAAAAACTCAAAGGGTTGTCGGCAGCCAAAGCGCGGGCTTCGGCAGTGTTGACGACATCATAAGGAACAGCGGAAACTTGTGCGGCTTTTTCTTTTGCTGGGCGTTGCGCTCGAAAGGCGCGTACTGTAGCCATTTTCTTTCTCCAGATATGAATTGATGACTGCGGGTAAGGCAGCAATTTTATTGCGTTGTAAAGCAACAGTAATGAATGAGAAATGCTATGACGCAAGCGCTAGGCTGTCAACTCATTTGCCTGGTCACTCGCTCTGCTTCAGGCGATTTGAGGATTCTTCAGGGGGTGTCAATTCATAAGTTGTATGTTCGGTAATGGACACCAGAGGTTGCGGCGTGGAAAGCGTTCGATCTGTTGTCGGTGCAGTGGGCAATTCCTTAACCTGCTTATTGGCTACTTGCTCAGGCTTGGCGTCTCCTTCGAGGAGTTTCCTGGCACGTTCAAGTCTTTTGGCACCTACGTATATCATTGGCACAGAGATGAGTATTCCAAGTATTAAATTAACCACTGCCCCATAACTTCGTCCGCTACTTAAAAAGATATTGATCAGTGCTATAACGGCAAATAATAATATATTGATTGCGCCACCTGATAAAAGCCCTTCGCTTTTCTTAACCTTTTCGGTGATCTCGTCCATGGAGCCGTTCAGAACCAATTGAATATTGGTGAGCGACAGTCCGCATTTGCGGCAATATTTTTGATTCTCTAAATTCTCTGTGCTGCATCTCGGACAAAACATGAACGCCCTCCGTTTTCTCCTTTATGATACGCAGTTAGAATAAGTTTGTTTCGTAACGATGACAAGTTGACGCGCTTGATGACAGGAGAAAAACCTCTCGTTTTTAGCGACGGTGAATCTCTTACTGTAGACATATGCGCTCCGTGTAAGGAGTTGTTGCTTTACCGCGAAGGTTCGCCCTTCCAGTAAGCCTTGCCTTTGCTCCTGCGATCTCTGCACACGATAATCTTTCACGTGCATAGATGCAGAAGGTAGGCGATTATTTCCTCTTATCCCTCGCTCTCTCGTTTGATTACCACTTTAATCACCGCGAGGTATTTTTCCAGCCTGTCGTTCCAGTTCAAAATCTCCGAAGCATTTCTCTCTTTCGCAGCGGCTTCGATGTGCTTGCCGATTAAAGTAATTTCTTCAAAGCCATAGCTCTGACCGCAGCCTTTCATATCATGTCCGAGCCGTTGAACATTCACGAAGTCGTCTTTTTGAATGGACTCTCTGATGATCTTGACATCCGCGTGTCGGCCTTCGAGAAATTCAGGGACTAAATCTTCGATATCCTCTTCAACATAGACAACGATTTCCCGGGCTTGATTTTCCTGAGAGCCGTTCGACCCCACGCTATTCTCTATAGCCGAATGGTGATCGCTTCCCTCTGTTTTGTGTTTTACGCTCAGGTTTTTGCGAATCGCTTCTAGAATATGCGCCTTTCTCAAAGGCTTGCCTAAATAATCCGAACAACCGCTGTTCAGGCATTTATTGGTTTCTTCAACGCCTTCGTGCCCCGTCATGGCGATGATTGGGAGATTGGCACCAATCGGCAGTTGGCGTATGGCTTTTGCCGTGGCATAGCCGTCAAGAACAGGCATCTCCATATCCAACAAAACCAGAGAAACCCAATGGCGGTTGAAAAAGTCCAGAGCCTGCTGCCCGTTGCTTGCAAAAAATAGTTGGTAGTCAGTCCCCTTGAGATAAGCCTTTATCAACATTTGACTGGGAGCGGAATCATCAACAATCAGAACCGCCGGGCGTTTGTCTATCCACTGATTTATGATTTCCAGCAAGCGATCTTTCTTGTACGGCTTGGTCAGAAAATCATCCATGCCAGATTCGATGCATTTGTCGCGGTACCCTTCAATCGGATTAGCCGTTAAAGCAATGATTGGAACTCGCCTGTCGCCTCGCTCTCTTTCTAATTTTCTTATCTCTTGTGCCGCGGTGATGCCGTCCATTAAAGGCATTTGAATATCCATTAAAATCAAATCGTAGAGATAATCACGAGTGCGCTCGACGGCGATTTTCCCATTCTCGGCAAGGTCAACAGCATAGCCTGCGCCTGCTAATATCCGCTTGGCAAGAATCTGATTATTCAGGTTGTCTTCAACCAGAAGAATGCAAAGCTTATTGTCATCCGTGGGTACAGCGATTTCATCAGCTAGCTGGTCGGCGACAGGAGAATCGGCGATACCTTTTGGCAACTGCAAGGCTTTTTCTAAACTATCAAGGAGACGGTTTTGGAAGATCGGTTTTGTCAATTGATCTCGGATGTCCAACTCTTTCATCACCTCGGCATCTTCATACCCTGGCAAAGACAAAAGAAGCAATTTCGTTTCGGTATATTTCGGCTCTTGTCTGATCGCTCTCGCCAATTCCAAGCCATCCATACCCGGCATGAATTTGTCTAAGAAAATGATGCTGTACTCTTTTTTCTGGCGTTGCAAAATATCGAGAGCTAGAGGTGCACTGGTGGCGATGTCTACGACCAGCCCTAACTTCTTTAGCAGGTTCGCCAGATGGGAAAGGCTGGTCTCATTGTCGTCAACAAGCAATACAGATAAGCCGCTGAATTCTTTTCGCGGGGGGGTGTGCCTGGCTGGCTCAAGAATTTTGAAAGGCATACGAAAGTGAAAAGCACTGCCTTTGCCCAGTTCACTTTCCGACCAGATTTCTCCCTGCATCAACTCAACAAGCAATTTTGATATGCTCAAGCCAATCCCAGAGCCGCCGTGTAGACGCGTCGTTGATTCGTCAGCCTGGTAAAATTTGTCAAATATATTTGCTTGTTTATCGGCGGCAATGCCTATGCCTGTGTCATACACCGAGCAGTGAAGATCAACGGTTTTCCCGTCGCTTGAAATCGCCGCTTCAACTTTGACGAGGACCTCGCCAAGCTCTGTGAACTTGATTGCATTGCCTACGAGATTCACGAGAATCTGACGAAACCGATTGGCGTCGCCACTGACGCAATATGGCAAGCTGTCGGCGATGTCGCAAACCAATTCCAGGCGTTTCGTGCCGATTCGCATATGCAACAATTCGGCAACGCCCTCGATACACTCCCTGAGTTTGAATGGCACATCATCAAAGTCTATCTGTCCTGCATCTATCTTGGAATAATCGAGAATATCGTTTATCAGGTAAAGCAGCGATTCGGAATTTGCCTGGACGGTTTTGAAGCATTCAAATTGGTCTGCAGCGAGTTTGGTATTCAAAGCTAAATCGGTCATGCCAATGATGGCATTTAAAGGGGTTCTGATTTCGTGGCTCATCACCGCGAGGAATTGACTCTTGGCAACGCTTGCGGCTTCTGCGGCTTCTTTGGCAGCGCGCAACTCTTCCTGTTTAAACTTGCGTTCGGTGATATCTGTTTGAATCGCTATATATCTGGTAACCTCGCCCTTGTCGTTCAGGATTGGCGAGATGTTTATCGAAACCCAATAGGGTCGCCCATCTTTGCGATAGTTCAAAATTTCTTCGGTAAAATTGACTTTAGACTTCAACAATTCCGCAATTCTTTCGGCCGCTTCCTGTTGGGTATCAGGTCCTTGCAAAATATCGCCGAGCCTTTTGCCTTGCACC
>JANMSG010000939.1:0-19368 GCA_031389065.1 Acidobacteriota bacterium
CAGAATGGTTCCTCGTGGGCCTTACGATCTCTGGCAATCATGAAGGATCAAGGAACACGAGAGCAGCGCCATCGAGCTTTAGTCGCTTCGATGCTCGAACAACAGAAACGCGATCAGCCGATTCACGCCTGGGAACTGGCCAGGCTTTCGGGTTCTGGAGATTGGTTGAACAGTTATCGAACGGTAGGTCAATTCATGACAACAGACCTTTTCACTTTGCGTCCTGACGACTTGGTTGATCTGGCAGCTTCCATGATGGACTGGCGACACATCAGACACATCCCTGTTGAAGATGATGAAGGGCATTTAATTGGGCTGGTCTCGCACAGAGACTTGTTGAAAACGCTGTTGCAACGAGCCAAAGATAAAAACACGAGACCCGTTGCGGTGAAGGATATTATGAAGCTTGACCCGATTACCACCACTTCACAAACATCAACAGTTGAAGCCATTGAACTAATGAAAAGCCGTCGCGTTGGTTGTTTACCAGTCGTTGAAGAGAATCAATTGGTCGGCATCATAACCGCTTACGATTTCCTTTTTATCTCCGGCGAATTAATCAAGCAGGTTTTCTCAGAACCTGTAGAAGTGGAAACTTGTCTGACACAAAGCAAAACGAATCAACCATGACAGGCGCTCTCTTATTGCCATTTTATGTGGCGCTGAGTATGGCGGCGAGGCTGGTCAGTAAGCGTTCGGCGGTGTAGGGCTTTGGCAAAAATACCTTGACTCCTACGCTTGCCGCTTCCGCCGCTTTTTCATTCTGCGCCAGCCCGCTTGCGGCAATGATCTTGACGTTCGGATTCATTTTTTGCAGCGCCCGGATCAAGGCCGGACCATCCAAGAATGGCATCATCATATCCGTGAGTACGACGCGAATTTCATCCTTGTGCTGGGCGTAGAGGGCAATGCCTTCGGTGCCATCGCTTGCGACAAGCACGTGGTATCCGAAGGCCTCCAATGTCCCCTTGGTAATCTTCCTGATCGCTTCTTCATCATCGACGACGAGAATTAACTCGCCATGCCCAACCGGCAGTTCGTGCGATTTCTCTTCAACTGAAGGCTCCTCCGTTGTGCTGATCGAAGGAAGGTAAAGGTTAAACTCCGTGCCTTTGCCAAGCTCGCTATAGACGTTCATGAAGCCGCCGTGGCTGCGCACAATCGTCGAAGCGGTAGAGAGTCCCAATCCGGTCCCCTTACTGATCTCTTTGGTCGTAAAGAAGGGCTCGAAGATGCGTCCCATGATTTCCTGCGACATACCTATACCGGTATCGGCGACAGTAATCATCACGAACCTGCCAGGTTTTGCCTCCAGGTGCATCTGCGCGTAATTCTCATCAACGTCAAGATTTTCCGCGCGTATCGAGATTTGGCCGCCAGTCAGCATGGCGTCACGCGCATTGACACAGAGGTTCATCAAGACCTGATGGAGCTGGGTTGCGTCGGCCGAGACTAGACGCAGATCGTTGGCCACAAAGTATTTGATGGTGATGGTTTTGGGCAACGTATCCTGCAAAATCTTGACCGCATCTTTAATCAGGTGCTTCGCCTGTAAAGCAACGCGATCCCCTTCGACGCCCCTGGCGAATGAGAGTACCTGTTTGACCATCTGCCCGCCGCGTTCGGCATTCGTCTGAAGGATCTGCAGCCATTGCCGGCTCTCTTCATCCTTGGCTTTCATCTGCAATACCTGGATCGCCATCAAAATCGGCGACAACACGTTGTTTAAATCGTGGGCAATGCCGCCCGCGAGCGTGCCAATTGATTCCATACGTTGCGCTCGCAGAAACTGCGCTTCGATTTTTTTACGTCCGGTGATATCTGTATTGATGACGAGCACCGATTTGGGTTCTCCCTGCTCATCACGCACAATCGTCCAGCGACTTTCGACGCTGATCTCATCTCCACTTTTGGTTACCTGTCGAAGTTCGCCAATCCACTCGCCCCGCCCGAGCAAAGCTTGCTTTGCCATCTCATATTGAGCGGTCTTACTTTCGTAGAGAAGATCCCCAACGCTCCTACCCACGGCTTCTTCTGTCGACCAGCCATAGATGCGTTCGGCGCTTTTATTCCAGAAGAGGATATGATCTTCAAGGTCGCAAACAATGATCGCATCCTGCGCGTGATCAAGCAGCGCAGCTTGCTCACGTACGCGCTCTTCTGCGTGCTTGCGTTCCGTTATATCGGAGCGGATGGCAATATACTGGTAAGGCTTTCCCGTATCATTCAGGAACGGCACGATGGTCGTATCTACCCAATAGTAGGTACCGTCTTTGGCGCGGTTCCTCAATTCCCCTCGCCACACTTTGCCACCGGCGATGGTGGTCCAAAGATTGCGAATGAACTCTTTTGGGTGATAGCTGGAATTGATGATGCGGTGGTCTTGGCCGAGCAATTCTTGGCGCGAGTATTTAGAGATTTCGCAAAACTTGTCGTTGACGAAAGTAATCTTACCACTCTGGTCGGTAATGGCGACGATAGCCGATTCGTCCAATGCAAAGCGGATGTCAGCCAGCTCTTTTACGAGAGCCTCATTCGTATTACCGGTTTCTCGTTCTTCATTGATGGGAATAGACTGGTCTACGATCATGGCTGAAATCCCTTATCCAACTGATTCACGGTAATGCTTCCGTATCGGCACCTTCAGAGTCATCGAGCTTTTTTAAACGATAGCGCAGTTGATCCCTTGAAATACCGAGCAATTCCGCAGCTTTCGACTGATGACCGCCACTTTTTTCCAACGCCTGTCTCACGAAAGAGGCTTCAACCTCGCCGAGTGAAATGCCTTGCGGAGGAAGTCGAAACTCTGCGTTCAACGGGCTTGTGGTTAAGTCGTTGTTCAGATAATCCATGGTTATGGTGTCACCATCTTCGAGAATTAAGACGCGTTCTATGATGTTGCGCAATTCGCGGACATTACCAGGAAAGTTATAGTTTAGAAACGCTTTTACCACATCCGGCGCAAGACCCTTGACCTTTCGACGGAGGCGTTCGTTAAACAACTTAATGTAGTGATTCGCCAGCAGCAAGACATCATCTCCGCGCTCCCGCAGAGGTGGCATGGTAATCTGTATGACCGATAAACGATAGTAAAGGTCAAGCCTGAAGCTGCCTTCTTCGGCCGCCGTTTTCAGATCGCGATTTGAGGCGGCGATGATGCGCGCGTCGAGCGGAACATCACGCAACCCTCCGACGCGACGAAAGGCTCCTTCTTCGAGCACTCGCAGAAGCTTCGATTGGAGCCCGAGGTCGAGTTCTCCGATCTCATCGAGAAAAAGTGTGCCGCCCTCGGCTTGCTCAAAGAGTCCTTCTTTGCGCGCCTTCGCATCCGTGAATGCGCCCTTCTCGTAACCGAACAATTCGGATTCAATGAGGTTGGCCGGAATCGCTGCGGTGTTAATGGCGACAAAACGAGCATCGGCGCGGCGTGAACTGTAATGAATCGCCTTTGCCACCAAATCTTTGCCCGTACCCGACGCGCCTTGCAACAACACGGAAGAGACTTCCGAATCCGCCACTTTGCGCGCCATCTGGATCATTCGACGGATTGCCGGGGACTCGCCAATAATCTGATCGAAGCTAAATGCCTGTGCCTTTTCACGTCGTGCCTGAGAGATTTCCTGGCGGAAATGATGCGCCTCGATGCCATTGCGGATGGTCACACGAAGCTCTTCGAGGTTGATCGGCTTACCAATAAAATCGTATGCCCCGCCGCGCAGAGCGGCTATGGTGTTTTCAATCAGCACATCACCGGTAATCATTATAATTACCGCGTCCGGCTGCCGGTTCTTGATTTCGAGCAATACATCGAGACCCGAGCCATCAGGCAGATCAATATCCAGGAGCATCGCCGCCGGCTGCTCCGTGTCATATAAGGTGAGCGCCTCGGCGACGGTTCCCGCTTCAACAGGAATATAACCCCAACCGCGTAAGGCTTCCCCAAGCGTCCAGCGAATCATCCGATCATCATCTACGATGAGAATATTTTGCTTTGTAGCTTTCAGCATTGACTCCGTCTTGTCCAATGAGAATCCGTAAGAGTTACAAAATAACTATGACTGACCTGATACGTCAAATCAAAGCATATCCGCCTCTGTCCTAAAATTAACGGGTATGAGTGAATTTTAGGACTTTCATTAGTGGTGAATTCTTTTGCCACCTATTCAATGGCTATCCGATTTTTAAGTCATCTTGAATCCAAGCTTATTCAGTGCAAAATAATGGGAATAACTACTCATTCGAGATGGGATTTTGGGTAATCTTTCGCTTTATCTTCAGCAAACGAACCTGAGCGCATAACGAAATCGAATGTAAGCACATCGGGAATACTGTCATTCCACTCCCCTGATGGAGTCTTGAGTATGTATGCAGACAATTTCAAGCTTCTTGGAATAGGGCTTGCAGCTTTACCTGCTGTAAATGTGATATTCGGCAGATTATGGATCGCCAACTGAGCAGTTGAAAAAGACTGGATTCAGAAAATGGATAACCATCCGGGGGGGAAATGAAGAGAACTTTGACGACGATTGACGGCAACGAAGCAGTAGCTTATGTGGCTTACCGCCTGAATGAAGTGATTGCTATTTATCCAATCACTCCATCTTCGGCGATGGGCGAATGGTCAGATACTTGGGCTTCAGTAAAAACCTCTAACCTATGGGGAACAGTGCCATCGGTAGTAGAGATGCAAAGCGAAGGTGGCGCTGTGGGCGTCGTTCACGGCGCCCTACAAACAGGTTCGCTGACAACCACCTTTACTGCGTCTCAGGGCTTATTGCTGATGATTCCGAACATGTACAAAATCGCCGGTGAACTCACTCCTACAGTCTTTCATGTAGCCGCGCGTTCCATAGCGGCGCAAGGGCTTTCCATATTTGGCGATCACAGTGATGTAATGGCGGTGCGAGCGACTGGCTTCGCGCTTCTCTCATCTGCCTGTGTGCAGGAAGCGATGGACTTCGCTTTGATTGCGCAAGCGGTGGCGCTTGAATCGCGCCTTCCCTTTATGCATTTCTTCGATGGCTTTCGCACCTCGCACGAAATCGCGAAGGTCGAACTGCTCGACGAAGAGGATATGCGCCAGATGATTGACCTTAATTTAGTTTTGGCGCACCGCGCTCGCGCGCTTTCGCCTGATCATCCGGTGTTACGAGGCACGGCGCAAAACCCGGATGTCTATTTTCAAGCGCGTGAAACCGTCAATCCTTTTTACAACGCCTGCCCGGACATCACGCAACGCGCGATGGACAAATTCGCCGCTCTAACCGGCAGAAGCTATCAGTTGTTTGAATATCATGGCGCGAGCGATGCAGAGCGCGTCATTGTCTTAATGGGTTCGGGCGCGGAAGCGGCTCACGAAACGGTTGATTATCTGAGCGCCAGAGATGAAAAAACCGGCATACTCAAAGTTCGTCTTTATCGCCCGTTCGATGTAAAGCGTTTCATTGAAGCGTTGCCAGAGACGACAAAATCCATAGCTGTGTTAGACCGCACGAAAGAGCCAGGCAGCACGGGCGACCCCCTGTATCTCGATTGCCTCACGGCACTTCATGAAGGCATCAATAACGGGTGGGGCAGCTTGCGATCCATGCCTGAAATTATCAGCGGGCGCTACGGCCTGTCTTCAAAGGAATTCACGCCGGCAATGGTCAAAGCCATATTCGATAACCTCGCGCTTGAGCATCCGAAGAATCATTTCACTATTGGCATCAACGATGATGTTACACATTCAAGCCTGCCTTACGACGCGAATTTTTCTACCGAACCGGAGAGTGTGATTCGCGCAATGTTTTACGGCTTAGGCTCGGACGGAACGGTTGGCGCGAATAAAAATTCGATCAAGATTATTGGCGAAAACACCGATAACTACGCGCAAGGTTATTTCGTTTACGATTCAAAGAAAGCGGGCGCAATAACCGTTTCGCATCTTCGCTTCGGACCCCAACCGATTCGCTCAAGTTATCTCATCAACCAGGCAAACTTTGTCGCCTGTCATCAGCCCAATTTCCTTGAGCGCTACGATATGCTTTCGTCGCTTGTCGAACGCGGAACATTTTTATTCAACACGCCTCACCGTCCTGCTGACGTATGGAACCAGTTGCCGCGTTTTGTACAGAAACAATTGATCGAAAAACAAGCTAAGTTTTATGTCATTGATGCAACGCAGGTGTCGCGTGAGAGTGGTATGGGCAATCGCATTAATACGGTGATGCAAGTCTGCTTCTTTGCGCTGTCAGGTGTCTTGCCGAAAGACCTAGCCATCGAAGCCATCAAAAACTCGATAAAGAAGAGCTATCACAACAAAGGCGAAGAGATCATTGCGCGAAACCTGCAAGCTGTTGATGCAACGCTGACGCATCTTTATGAGGTCGAAGTGCCAAAGCAGACAACCAGTCAAATCGAGATGCCGGCGGCGGTGTCGCAAGATGCGCCGGAGTTTGTGCGCACGGTATTAGGAGCGATGGTCGCGGGCTGCGGCAACGATTTGCCTGTAAGCATGTTGCCCTGTGATGGAACCTATCCGACAGGAACGGCGAAATGGGAGAAAAGAAATTTAGCGTTGGAGATTCCCGTGTGGGACACGGATGTCTGCATTCAATGCGGGAAATGCGCCATGGTCTGTCCGCATGGCGTGATTCGTATAAAAGCTTACGACGGGAAATATCTGACCGAAGCGCCAGCAACTTTCAAATTCTGTGATGCCAGAGACCGCGAATGGGAAGGCTTGAAATATACCATTCAAGTTGCGCCGGAAGATTGCACAGGCTGCGCCATCTGCGTGGATGTTTGCCCGGCAAAGAACAAATCGGAAACCCGCCTGAAGGCAATCAATATGCAGCCGCAACCGCCGCTACGCGAAGCGGAACGCGCCAATTGGGATTTCTATCTGGGCATCCCGGAAATGGCTCGCCATCTCTTGAAGAACTCGACCATACGGCAACAGCAGGCACAGGAACCGCTTTTTGAATTTTCAGGCGCCTGCGCCGGATGCGGCGAAACTCCTTACATTAAATTGGTCACGCAATTGTTCGGCGACCGCACCTTGATTGCCAACGCCACGGGGTGTTCTTCGATTTACGGGGGCAATTTGCCGACCACTCCCTACACGGTGAACGCGGACGGGCGCGGACCTGCGTGGTCAAATTCGCTCTTTGAAGACAACGCCGAGTTCGGGCTTGGCTTCCGCGTTTCCGTAGATCAGCAGAGAGATTTCGCCAAAGAATTGCTGGTCAAATTGTCGCATCTTGTTGGTGATGAATTAACTCTGGGGATTCTCAATGCCAGGCAACATGACGAGGCCGATATTTATGAACAACGCGAGCGCGTTGCCGCTTTGAAGAATAAATTGTCAGGCCTTGACTCGACAGATGCGAAACAATTGTTGAGCCTCGCCGATCTGCTGGTTAAAAAGAGCATATGGATTATCGGCGGCGACGGCTGGGCTTATGACATAGGCTTTGGCGGACTCGACCATGTGATGGCAAGCGGTCGCAACGTCAACATACTGGTGCTGGATACGGAAGTCTACTCAAACACCGGCGGGCAAATGTCGAAAGCCACGCCGCGCGGCGCCGTTGCCAAATTCGCATCCGGCGGTAAGCCTGCTGCAAAAAAGGATCTGGGATTGATTGCCATGACGTACGGCAATGTCTATGTAGCGCGTGTGGCGATGGGGGCGCGTGACGAACACACCCTCAAGGCTTTCCTTGAAGCGGAAGCTTATGACGGACCTTCACTGATTATTGCCTACAGCCATTGCATCGCTCACGGTATCAATATGACAACGGCTATGCAGAATCAGAAAGCCGCTGTTGATTCGGGTCAATGGTTGCTCTATCGCTTTCACCCTGAACGCGCCGAACAGGGCGAGAATCCTCTGCAGCTTGATTCGCGTGCTCCGAAGATTGCCCTTGAAAAATATATGTACATGGAAAATCGCTTTAAGATGTTGACGAAAAGCCATCCTGAAGAAGCCAAAATACTGCTTAAGGAAGCTCAGCAGGATGTCTATACCCGATGGCACTATTACGAATATCTGGCGGCGCGCAAGTTGGAGCCATCAAAAAACGAAAAAACCTTACCGAAGTTCAGTGCATAGTTTCGCGAGGGATCGCCGGTTATCAGTAACGATGGAGTTTCGTATTTCTATGGATTCAAGGATTCTTCATGCCCTATGTGGGGCAGCCACGACCGTTGAACTGCGAGTTTGCAAAGTGAGGAAAGATTATGGATTTAAGCACAACCTATTTAGGAATGAATTTACGCACACCGCTGGTGGTTTCCGCGTCCCCGCTTTCCGAAGAGTTGGACGACATTAAGCGAATGGAAGATGCGGGGGCGTCGGCGGTGGTGCTCCATTCCTTATTCGAGGAGCAATTGACCAACGATAGTTTTGAATTGGATTATCATCTTACGAACCATACAGAAAGTTACGCCGAAGCCTTGACATACTTCCCGGAGCCTACCCATTTTCATCTGGGTCCCGAAGGCTATCTCAATCACATACACAAAGCAAAAGAAGCGGTAAGAATTCCCATCATTGCCAGCCTCAACGGGACTTCGCCAGGCGGCTGGACAAGTTACGCGAAAGAGATGGAACAGGCCGGAGCAGATGCCCTTGAGTTGAACATCTACTCGATCCCTACAGACGCAGAGTTACCAGGCGTTGAAGTCGAGCAAGCGTATATCGACATCATTAAGATGATCAGGTCTCGCATCAAGATTCCGATTGCTGTAAAGTTGAGTCCCTTCTTCAGCAACCTGGCTCATATGGCGAAACGGATGAATGAAGCAGGAGCCGATGGGTTGGTCTTATTCAATCGGTTTTATCAACCGGACATCAATTTTGAAACCCTGGAAATTCATCCGAATATTATTTTAAGCACACCACAGGCGCTTCGGCTGCCTATGCGTTGGATAGCGATCCTCTACGGACGAATCCGTTGCAGTCTGGCGGCAAGCAGCGGCATTCACACATCGCGAGACGTTTTAAAAATGCTGATGGTCGGAGCCGATGTCACAATGCTGTGTTCGGTTCTGTTCCGGAATGGCCTCGATCATATTCGCGTCATTGAACGCGATTTGATTGACTGGATGCAGGAGCGCGAATTTGAATCCGTGCGCCAACTACAGGGCAGCATGAGTCAAAAACACTGCGCCAATCCCGGCGACTTTGAACGCGCTCAATATGTGCAGGCCCTGCAAAGCTACAAACCTAAGCAGTCACAGGTGTAAAGAATTCCAACGAATAGAAAATCAGAATTGGTGCTTCCGTACATGCGAATCCTCCAACTGTCACAGGCAATGAAAAGATAGCCTTGGACTAATGTTTTGTGGCCCGAATCATACATATGTGATCTGGGTCACAGACTGCCTCTTGTCATCTTGGCTAAAATTGCTATGAGGAACCCTGACTGGTGACCCAGTAAAAGATTTTTAACCCGTGTCTTATAGTGAACATCGCAGGTGCTCTATTGCGCGTAATCTGGTATAGGCAACCGAGTAGTAGTTACAATCCGGAAAGCGCTCGTATGCTGGCGCAAACGATTCGCTGTTTCTTTCCAAATGAACGTGAAGGGACAGCAAACGGGCTCAGTTAATGAGATATTCACTGCTTTTCTTTGCCTCACTCAACATGGCATTTGATGGCATACGTGCATAGTCACAAAAGAAAAATTCCCCTTGGTGGGGGAAAAAGTACGCTTTGCGTGATTTGAAGTTTAAGAGTTGGATTGCCCGCATCCTTGATTTAAACCTGATTGCGTAGTGAAAATCCTGCTTTTTTTTATCGGTACAAGGATTGCCTGTAGGTTATTGGTTGGTTTACCAGATAAACAACTTCGGACTTCAAATTAGGAGATTTAAAACCAAATGAATATTCAAGCAAAAAAAATGGTTGCCTTAACGACGATTGCCAGTTTCGCGCTTGCTATCGCTTACCTACTTGGCAGTTCATCGCACGCCGTAAGCGCAGCCGTGGCATTTGACGGGGCTTCATTGTATAAATCGAAATGCGCCTCTTGCCATGCTCTGGATGGCAGCGGCAATACCCCCGCTGGCAAAGCGGCGAAACTTCGCGACCTGCGCTCGGCACAAGTACAGGCTCTATCAGATGCCCAACTGACACAGATCATCGGCAAAGGCAAAGGCAAAATGCCCGGCTATGAAAAGGGAGTTGGCGCAGACGGCGTTAAACAGTTGGTCGCCTATATACGATCAATAAAGCGATAAAAACTTACCTTGCATTTTGAGGAGGGGTTGCGTATTTGAATTCCATCGGCACGTCTCAAACGATGAGCCCCCTCTTCAATCTGTTCAAAGCGAAATAAAAATATCCGTTGATCACCGCTGAACGTCTCATTCAGCTCTTTCTTATGGCAGGTGGACTGTTGATGTTTGTCGGAATTGTGATGTACGTACTTACTCTCGTCTCAACCTCACAACCTCCAGCGCAAGAGACACCGTCTGCGGATTGATGATGGATTCAAGCGCGGCTTGATCACACAGGAACAGGGAAGAACCTTTCCGTTAAATCATCTGTTTGTTGCTTACTTCTCAAGGCATTCTTTGATTTGTCTCCTTCCTTCAACAGGATTCTTTCTTTCGTCATGACAATCCTGCCGAAATATCCAATCGTCAAACTTCAATAAGAGACCATTCCTGTGTCAAGCGATGTGGTTCGATAGTTCTGCGCGAGGTCGGCTCAAACAAAACGGCTCAGCAACTGAAGACCTATTGCCCGGATAGAATTGAGAGCTTTCGCGCCTGGCTTGGGGAACTTTTCTCAACCTTGCGATTCACTCTTTGGTGATTGCTGTCACAATTCGACAATTTTCTACTCTTTCGCTCTGGCACTGCTATTGCCTTATTGGGTGTAGCCTAAACAGGGTCATTGGTATTGAGGGTTAACTGGGCTGAAGACGGTCCGGCGTGCTGCGTCTTCATTGAGAGGATTTGTGAATTCACCTTACGGAATGAACATCGTTGAGAGTTGCATGGATTGTAAGCTGCGCGACTACAAATATTTTTGCGATTTGCCGGGAGGCCTGTTGCAGACCTTTGAGTCGCTGAAGTATTCGACGGTTTATCCCAAGGGGACAAGGTTGTTTGCCGAGGGTCAGGCGGCGCGCGGGGTCTTCATGTTATGCACCGGGCATGTGAAGCTTTCGACCTGTTCAAGCGAGGGGAAATCTCTGATTACGCGAATCGCCGGACCTGGCGAACTACTGGGCCTGAGTTCAACGATTTCCGGAAAGCCATATATTGTCACCGCCGAAACGCTCTCGCCATGCCAGATTAATTTCATCAAGCGGGAAGACTTTCTGCGCTTCCTATCCGAGAATAATCAGGCATGTATGCGCTCCGCCGAGCAACTCAGCAAGAATTTTTACACCATTACCGAACAGGTTCGCTCTCTTGGCCTTTCGCATTCAGTCGGGGAAAAGCTGGCAAAGCTCATACTTGAATGGTGTGCCAGCGACGGCAAATTATCGGAACCCGGCATTCAATTGAAACTGACACTGACTCACGAAGAGATTGCCCAACTGATCAGTTCATCGCGCGAGACGATCACTCGGTTGCTGGGTGACTTTAAGAGCAAACAACTGATCTA
This sequence comes from Acidobacteriota bacterium, assembly GCA_031389065.1. Taxonomy (GTDB): domain Bacteria; phylum Acidobacteriota; class Blastocatellia; order UBA7656; family UBA7656; genus JACQDB01. The sequence goes on from JANMSG010000939.1 coordinate 11,612, forward strand.
CCTGAAAGGCTCAACCCTCATCGTGCGCAACAAAGCGGCTTTAGAAATGATGGTAAGTACCTAACCCTTTCGGAGGCCATAGCGATACCATCCGCGTGCTACTCGACAGAGGGGCGGATGTGAATGCAGCCGATCGGACAGGGTGGACGCCGCTGATGGAAGCTGCATCAAAAGGCAGTACAGCGGTCGTCAAGACCCTGCTGACCTACGGCGCAAAGGTGCATGCCAGAACCATTAAGAGCTGGACGGCATTGTACGTGACTCCCAAAGGAAATGCTGAAATTGTCAGAGTGCTCAAGGAGGCTGGAGCCGTTGCACCTCGCGCCTGAGGCTTTGATAGCCAAGGCCCTTCCAGGTAGCATCAATTTGCGTGATACGCGCCGCACAAGCGCGTGCGGCTTCAACTTTCGCGCCGCGAGTCGAACCGAGTGCAATTTTTATTCTTCGCATCGTCAATTGATTAACAGCCGTAGTCAGAATCGCCCGCTACCGCTGGCGGTTTTCGCGCCTACCTGACCGCTTACGACAAAAGTAAAAATCAAGCTCCTAAGCTTTCCCTTTTGCCTCAGCTTATCTCGGCTGATCCCCACAAAATGTTGCGCCGCCTCAACTATCGCATCAGGAGAGCCTTTGCTATATTCATTGCTTGACGAAAGACGCACCTGTCAGAGGAACCCTTGTACTGTGCCGCAAACCAAAAAACGATTTGCCAAATCTGCATTCAAACAAAGAAACATCATGATGATGAAAAAATTGATAGGCATATTGGCAGTTATTTTGACGGCTACTTTTTCCGCTTTCGCGCAAGAGACGGTCATTGAAAAAGCCGACAAACTGTACGCCGAGCGCGACAAAGTTGAAAGCCTGCACCAGGCTGTGGCGCTGCTTGAAAAAGAAGCAACGAATTATGAAGCCATGTGGCGACTGGCAAAATTCAGGTTTTATTTGAGCCAGTACGAAAGCGATCAAGCGATAAAGAGCAAGTGGTTTCAAGCAAGCATCGCCGCCGCCGAAAAAGCAATCAAGCTCGACGCCAGTCGCGCCGAAGGCCATTTCTGGCGGGGCGCAAGCAAAGGCGGGTACGCGGACTTGAAAGGTGGCATGACAGCTTTAGGGCTGGTCAAAACGATTCGCAGGGAGTTTGAAACGGCCCTAAGACTTGACCCGACATACGCCAAAGGCACTATTCATCTGGCGCTCGGTAAATTGTCTTTGCAGGTTCCTCGCCTGCTTGGCGGCAATGATAAGCGCGGCATTGCGATATTTGAAGAAGGTTTGAAATACGGTACCGCGAATGGCGAATTAAAACTCGCGCTTGCCGAGCAGTATGCAAAAAAAGATAAGCAAGCCGAAGCGAAAAAATTGCTGGAAGAAATCTTAAAAGAAGACGACCCTTTGCGAACCCCGAAAGAGCAGAGGGATTTGCGAAACAAAGCGCAGCAGATGCTGGACAAATTGCAATAAAAACTTCTGCTGCGGTTTGGTGATACCTTCAATCCGTTCTAAAATGCCAGTGACCAGTTTTTTCAAAGCCAACTCCTTAGTTGTGGTTTCGTCACTTGCAACTAAACGGAGTTCACTTCATTTGTCAAAATCTGTCCGAACTATCGTAAAATGATTATTTTGAAAAATTCTCTCTTCAACTCTAGGAACAAGTCTTATGCATATTTCTACACAAATGATAAAGCTGAAAAAGCGATTCCATTCGATATTAGTGTTTTTGTGTTTGGCAAGTTGCCTCATCCTGCCAGTCGCTCCTTCACATTTAGCAGCACTGTGTGCTGAGGAGACAAATTCTTCATTCTTACATGTACAACCAAGTCTGCCCCTTTCTATGCAAGCATCTGTTTCCGCAAGAGCCAAACCTAATCAAGCTACACAAGCGCGAATTATTGAAGCTTATGGGAATCTTCCGATAAGTTTCGAGGTAAATCGAGGGCAGATTGATGCAAAAGTGAAGTTCTTGTCGCGTGGCCGAGGCTATGACTTATTTTTGACATCTACAGAAGCCGTTTTGGCTTTTAAAGAGTTACCTATGAAGGAAAAATCGGATAACTGGAAAACTAATCCACCCAGGTCAGGCCGCCAGATAGGATGTGAATCTGTAGTACGGATGAAGTTGGTTGGCGCCAATTCTAAGGCGGAAGTACTCGGCCTTGATCAGCTTCTTGGTCAAAGCAATTACTTTGCAGGCAAAGACCCTGAAAAATGGTATATGAACATTCCCAGTTACGCCAAAGTCAAATACGCAGATATATATCCAGGAGTGAGTTTGCTTTATTACGGTAATCAACAGCAACTCGAATATGACTTCGTGGTAGCCCCTTATGCCAACTCCAAGCTAATCAGGCTGGCCTATAGTGGAGCGCACGGCTTGCGTTTGGATAAAAGCGGAGACCTGATTCTGACTACGGCAAAAGGTGAGATTCGTCAGCGCAAGCCGCATATTTATCAGGCGACTGATGAAGGCAAGAGAGAAATCTCCGGGTCTTTTGTGATTCGGGGCAGGCGAGAAATAGGCTTTGAAATCGGCAGCTATGATAAGAGCAAACCACTTGTGATTGACCCGATCTTGTCATATTCCACCTATCTTGGCGGAAACCTTGGCGCTAGAATAAACAGCATTGCCGTTGACTTTGCAGGAAATGCTTACCTTACAGGCGATACGACCTCTACCAACTTCCCTGTGACGGCGAAAGCCTATCGGACTTCAAACAGCGGTTTCGATATTTTTGTTACCAAGTTGAACGCAACGGGTACTGCAGTGCTTTTCTCCAGCTACCTGGCTAACGGCTCGGTTTTCGATATTGCTGTTGATAGTGCCAACAACGCTTACATAACAGGATACACATCGTCGTCAAGTTTCCCGACGACGCCGAATGCCTTCCAGACCTCTATCAACGGCGATTTGGATGTGTTTGTTGCAAAGATCCATACCAACGCTTCAGTTTGTACGCCACAAGCCCCAAATATCAACTGTAGAGAGGCGCTTGTTTACTCTACTTTTATTGGCGGCGCTCGCGATGATTCAGGTAATAGTATTGCATTGGATACCTTCGGCAATGCCTATGTTGGCGGTCAGACATCCTCGAACAATTTCCCGACAACTGCGGGCGTTTTCCAAACCGCCTTGCAAGGGGGGAATGATGCCTTTGTAACCAAGGTAAACCCGACAGGACAAAATGTAGTCTACTCTACTTATCTTGGAGGTGGCGCGCTTTCTTCCATAAATGACGGACTGGACTCGATAAGCGGAATTGCTGTCAATTCTTCAGGCAATGCGTATGTGACAGGATCAACTAACTCATCCACATTTCCGACAACTCAGGGGGCAGTTCAACCTTCCTGCAGAAACTGCGCCACCTTCAATTCTTCATTTGAGGGTCAATTTGATGCTTTTGTAACGAAGCTTCTACCAGATGCTACAGGACTGGATTATTCCACTTATCTCGGCGGCAATTTACAGGATGGGGGAGTTGATATCGCTATTGATTCTACGGGGAACGCCTACGTCGCGGGGCGCGCAAACTCTTTCGATTTCCCGACAACTCCCGAAGCCATGCAGAGTGGCAATGGAGGAGTTTCCAAGAGCACAAATAGCGGTAACAGATGGAGCGCTACCGGTACAGGTTTGGCGAATTCGATAGGCGATATCGTTACTGCGCTGGCAATTGACCCTACAAATCCGTTGATAATTTATGCAGGTGTTTACAGTTTTAACGGCGCTAGTGGCATCTTCAAAAGCACGAATGGGGGCGTCAGTTGGACGAGTATCAATACTGGATTGACAGCTACGAATGTGCGAGCTTTAGCCATCGCTCCGACTTCGCCGCCAACCATCTATGCAGGAATGGATGTGGTTGGTGTGTATAAGAGCACGGATGGCGGTGGAAGTTGGTTTGCTGCCAGGACAGGGCTGGATGAAAACTCTATTGCGGCCTTGGCAGTTGATCCTGTGAATCCAAATACCATTTATGCTGGCGGGTTCAATAGCGGCGTTTCCAAAAGCATTGATGGCGGCGCAAATTGGTTCTACACGGGAGGCCCCGGCAGTAGTACCTTGAGCATCATTTTTGACCCTCTTAATCCTTCGATTCTTTATGCAGGCAGAACCAACTCTGTTGATAAAAGTATAGATGGCGGAGTGACTTGGCAGTACATAGGTGAAGGCATATCCAATCCTGTTACCGCTCCAATTGTCAAAGCCCTGGTGCTTGATTCAACTGCACCAGTCAAAATTTACGCAGGCTCTAGCAGAGGAGTCTTCAAAACAACGGATGGCGCAAGCACACCATGGATTGCCAGCAATAACGGTCTGAGCAATACAGATGTCACATCTATGGCGATTGATTGGTCAAACCCGTCCATCATCTATGCAGGGACAGCCAACGGTGTATTTAAATCCATAAATTATGGAAATAGCTGGAAATCTGTGAATAAAGGGTTAGTTGGTATCCGTATTTCTTCTTTGGCACTGCATCCGGCGAATCCATCTGTAGTTTATACGGGACTCTTCGGCAGCAGCAATCTTTTTGTCACGAAAATAAATAGCGCTGGTACGGTTCTCAGTTACTCAACTTATTTAAGCTATGGAACCGTTGGCGGTATTGCGCTGGATAATAATGGCAATGCCTACGTTGCAGGATCAACCGTCGCCGGATTTCCGACTACACCGGACGCTATACAAAATACCAGCATATCGGATGATGTTTTTCTGGCGAAACTGAGCGCGACAGGCTCAGATCTTCTTTTCTCTACCTATTTTGGTGGTAGTAATTATGAGTTTTTCAACCATCTTGCAATAGACTCCACAGGAAATTGTTATCTGGCAGGACAAACTGGTTCAACAGACTTTCCCACGACGCAAGGTGCTTTCCAGTCAGTCGTACCCGGTTTGAATGGTCAGGGCTTTGTTGCGAAGATGGCTCTTCTTATGACAGCAAATTATGATAACTATTCGATGAGCGCAAATAGCACGCTGTCCCCCCCAGCCCCTGGTGTTCTTGGAAATGATGTGAGCGGCGGACAAGGTTCAATGTCTGCCATTCTGCTAAACGGGGTAAGCAACGGTATACTTACGCTTAACTCAAATGGCTCGTTCACCTATACCCCGAATGCTAACTTTATCGGTTATGACTCGTTTACTTACAAAGCTCGCGCGGTCAATGGAGTGGAGTCGAACATAGCCGAAGTCACGATTCAAGTTAGCGGAGCTACTTCCTCTTGCACAAGTTCTCTATCGCCTGCCAGCAACTCATTTCCGGCGGCTGGAGGAACAGGGAGCATAACAATCAACCTGGAGAATGGATGTAGCTGGAAAGCGGTCCGCCACGTTCCAAGCTTTATTACCATTACCTCCAACGATACGGGTATTGGTAATGGAATGATTAGCTATGCAGTAGCTGCCAATACTGGCACCAGTTCAAGAACTGGCATAATCACCATCGCCGGACATACCTTCACTGTCTATCAAGGCGCGAATTTCAACGATGTTCCTGCAAACCATCTCTTCTACGCAGAGATCTCCAAACTCTCGGCGCGTGGCGTGACGCTCGGCTGCGGTGGCGGCAACTATTGCCCGGATCAAGCCGTGACACGTGAGCAGATGGCAGCCTTCATCATGAGAGCCAAAGGCGAGTTCATCCCGCCCAGTCCTGCAAGTCAGCGCTTCAATGATGTGCCGCCGTCGAACCCTTTCTATAACTTCATAGATCGGCTGGCGGTTTTGAACATTACCTTAGGTTGCTCGGACAATCCGCCGCTTTACTGTCCTTCTCCTGCCGTGTCGAGAGAGCAGATGGCAGCTTTTATGATTCGTGGGCTGGGAGTATTCAATCCGCCGCCGCCTGCCGTGCAGCGTTTCGATGATGTGCAGCCGAACAATATCTACTATGGGTTTATCGAAGAGATGGCAGTGCGAGGCATCACGCTGGGTTGTTCAGCCAATCCGCCGCTCTATTGTCCTACTCAATCGGTGACACGAGCGCAGATGGCGGCATTTCTTGTCAGAGCGTTTGATTTGTAAGAAATCGGAATCGCATTGCAATGGCCTATGAGGTTGCGAGCATTCGGTTAGTCCTAGGACTTGGTTCCCTCTCCTTCGGCTTGAAATCGGCGGCAATGCGCTTGATGGCAAGCTATCAGAGCAAGGATTTCATAATCTGAATTGCTCTACCCTCCCTTTGGAAAAACGCGTGCTGAAGTGGCTGAAAAGCTCAATACCGAAATCACTAACAAAAACAAAGGATTGCCTGTACTGAATGAAAAACTAACTGTCACGCAATTCCTGATGGATTGGTTAGAAAATTCAGTGAAGCCGCGTACACGATTGAGCACATACATTTCATACCTAATGTGCGACTCTTGAGTCGCTCAAACTGTGAGGAGTCCATCCAAATCAAGCGACGGTCGCCTCATCTGTAAATTGATACAGACGCCAACTGTATGCGCCAGCACCTTACGGATGATGCGTCCTTGATAATGCCAGAGGTCGTGGGCTCGGGTTCGCCCAATGCCAAATAACTCGGTTAAATGCGAACCGACGGTTTCGACGACTTTGCGCCAGCGTTTGCAAGCCTTGGTGACTGGTGCCGGATGTTGCTCTTTCATATTGCTGCGTACGGCTGCCACTAAGGTCACGCCATAGCGCTGCTGCACGAGGTGCTGTCGGTACGGATCAAGGAAACCCTTATCAGCAGGCACCATTCCCGTAAAGCTTTCGACCAAAGCTTCCGTGTAATTGACATCGTGCGCCCGTGCCGACAGTAACGGGTAATGCGTAATCATGCCATCAAGGGTCACACGCAAGCCCAGTTTGAAGCCGGAATCGTGCAGTTGTTTGGCGGCACAATAGCCATAATCGGCAGCCCATTTAAAGCACCGATCACGTGGCGCTCGGGGATAGGTGCAAACCGCCAAGGGCAAGGTATCAATCGGTTGAATGCCAGCCTGGGCTTGGTGGCTGACTTCGACGAGGCGCTGCTGAATCGCCGCTTTGACTTGCCAGAGGTCAGCCGCCTGACGGACAAAACGGGTGCGGTCGGTGCGTTTGGGAAAGAAGTGAGCATAATGATGATGGAAATAAGCGAAGAGGTCGCGGTCTTTGTGAAGTTTAAAGAATTCGCCGCAGATTTCCATAGGAATCACTTCCTGGTCCGTCAGTGCTGGTTGAAAGCCGCCGCGGCGCAGTTTGAAGTGCGAAGCGATAATGGCGTAAGGCTCGACAACCAGGCAGTAAACGGTGATGATAAAAGTATCTCGATCCATCGGGTAAGCCTCCTGTGAAGGTGTTAGTCACATCCATTCTACAGGATGGCTTGCTTGATGGATCATTCAAATGAGTCGCACATTAGGTTTATATAGTAATTTAGCTTTCATCTTCTCTGTGTTGCGATGAGGATACAGGCGAAGGATAAGGCGGTTATATCAGGCGCCGGTAGACGATTGCGTTAAATTGTAGGGTTGGCTCCCGCAGGCTCTCAAGGAAGTAAGGGTTTTGAGAATTTGCAAAGCGAAGAAAGAGCGCAGCGGAGCATTGAGCCCGACTGAAATAGGTCGGGCTTTTTATTAACCGCTTGCCATCTGGTAACCTCATGTTTATGATGGCGTTGCATGTTCTTAAAATCGCAGTCAGCGGCTGGAGATGGTCCGCGTCGGACGACTCCTCGCCCGCAATTCTTGGAGGCAAACATGACAAAAACGATCCTCTTATTAGCGGTGTTGGTACTCGGGTTCTGCGGCCTTGCGGTCGCGCAGGG
>JANMSG010000948.1:0-2519 GCA_031389065.1 Acidobacteriota bacterium
AAAAACCGTCTGCGGAAATCGTCAAGATGTTGGAAGCGCAACCATTCCCTACTTCGCAAATCAGCCCTGACGGTCGTTGGATGTTACTGAGCGAAAGACCTGCTATGCCATCTATCAAAGACTTGGCGCAGCCTATGCTACGTCTTGCGGGCACACGCATCAGCCCGCGCACCAATAGCTCGTTCCCGTCCCAAAACATCAATAAACTTACGCTCCTTGATCTGAACACCAATCAATCTCGTGAGATTATTATTCGTCCACCCCATGAGTCTTCCTCAGCCAATATCAAAAGTGGGCGACGCATCTACAGCCACAGCTTAAAATTGTCTTATGTATCTTTCTCCCCAGACAGCCGTCGCATAGCATTCGCGCAGAAACTTGATAACTCGCTTGAACTTTGGCTTGTTGATGTTATAACAGGAAACGCCAGCAAAGTTCCGAACACAGCCTTGAACGCAACAACAGGTATGCCCTATCACTGGTTGCCCGATAGTAGCGGCCTCGTTTGCCTGACCGTACCTTTGGGTCGCGGCGCAGAGCCGAAGGAATCTGAAGTACCAACGGGACCGAAGATTCAGGAGACAGCGGGCGAAAAAGCCGCCGTCGCAACTTATCAGGATTTGTTGAAGAATGCTCATGACGAAGAATTGTTCAAATACTTTTTCACCGCTGAACTCACGCGTGTTGATTTGAAAACCGGCAAGGCAAATATAATCGGACAACCGGCAATCTTTAACGACATAGAGATTGCGCCGGGCGGCAATCTCATCTACGTATCGAGGATCATTGCACCCTACAGCTACTACGTGCCCTATCAAAACTTCGCTCAGGAGTTGGAGGTTTGGAATATGCAAGGCGGAGTTGCTTACAAACTCGCGTCTGTGCCTCTTGCAGAAAAGACTCCGATTGGCGGCGTTCGCACAGGACCGCGCAATGTGCAATGGCAACCGAACGAACCGCAAACCCTCATTTATGCCGAAGCTCTTGACGAAGGCAATCCGAAAAAACAAGTCCCCTATCGTGACCGTGTGATGCAATATAAAGTGCCAACGAAAATGGCTCCGCGAGAGTTGTTCAAAACAGAGTTTCGCTTCGCAAACTTGCAATGGACGGAAAAAGGCGATTTGGCAGTCTACCGAGAAATCGATAGACCGACGCGTAAGAGCCGAACCTACTTGATGAATTTCGCAGGCACTGATGCAAAGGCTCGTTTGCTTTTTGATATTCTCTCCGAAGATCGCTACAACAATCCCGGTGAGTTTGTGACAACGACAAACAAGAGCGGTCATAACGTGCTGCAAACTTCAAGCGACGGGCAAAATTTTTATCTCAGAGGTCAAGGCGCCTCTGTCCAAGGTGAGCGCCCTTTCCTCAGAAAGATGAATCACAGCACTCTCAAAACAGTAGAGCTTTTCCGTTCGCAAGACCCTTATTACGAATCGGTGACAGAAGTGCTTGATGCAGACGCCAAACGGTTTTTGACGAGTCGCGAATCGGTCAACGAGCCGCCGAATTATTTTATGCGCGAGCAAGGACAAGCGACTGCCAAAGCTCTGACAAATTTTGCAGACCCGCAACCGCAACTTCGCAAAGTCAAAAAACAGCTCCTCACCTACAAACGCTCTGACGGCATCACGCTTTCAGCCACACTTTATTTGCCGCCCGATTACAAAGAAGGTGAGCGGCGTCCGGGATTCATCTGGGCTTATCCGGCGGAATTCGCCTCGGCAGATGCAGCCAGTCAAGTCAGCGGTTCAGCCAATCGCTTCACACGCGTCGCAGGCGCATCGCATCTGTTTTTAGCTCTGCAAGGTTATGTCGTGTTGGACAACGCGGCGATGCCGATTTTAGGCGGCGAAAAAGCTAACGATACTTTCGTTGACCAGTTGGTTTTGAATGCAAAAGCGGCTATAGATAAAATCGTCGAGATGGGTGTTGCAGACCGTGACCGCATAGGTGTAGGCGGGCATTCATATGGCGCGTTTATGACGGCGAACCTTCTGGCGCATTGCGATCTGTTCCGCGCCGGTATCGCTCGCAGCGGCGCATATAATCGAACACTCACGCCGTTCACTTTTCAGAACGAGCGGCGATCATTCTGGGAAGCGGCGGAGGTCTATTCAAAGATGTCGCCGTTCTTTCACGCAGATAAAATCAACGAGCCTATTTTGTTAATCCATGGCGAAGCGGATAACAATTCGGGAACCTTCCCTATACAAACAGAGAGATTGTACGCAGCATTGAAAGGCTTAGGCAAAACGGCAAGGTATGTGACCCTGCCGCTTGAGTCGCACGGTTATGCAGCGCGCGAATCGAATCTGCACACGCTTTACGAGATGATTAACTGGATGGACAAGCACGTAAAGAACGCTTCGTCGAAAATGGACACGAGCCGTTGAGGGCGATAGCGAAGAAACCAGCGCGCGTTTAAAACGGTCTAGTATAACACGCGAAATAATGCGATAAAATGCCCTATTTAGGGACTTTATCGCATTATTTTTTTACAAAAAATTTCACCG
>JANMSG010000949.1:0-6624 GCA_031389065.1 Acidobacteriota bacterium
AGTGGTGGCCGAAGAGGACCCACTTGTTGGTTGGATGGTAGTTCTGGCCGTCGTCGAGGCGATGGGCGGGCGTGACGCGGGAATCATCGAGGACGGCGACGCGGGTCGCGAGAAATGCGCTGTAGTAGCGATAGGCAATCGCCAGAAAACACAAGACGCCTATCATAATCGGAAGTGCGCTCATAATGGTCTCCGTGTTGAAAAAGAAATGGACTTACTTTTTAGCCGATACGCTGAGATTTTGCAACTACAGGCAATTGATTCGAGAGGGAACATGAAAAGGGATTTTTTTCTCTCAACGCACTTACAAACTCTCGGAAATCGTCTCAAGAAGAGAAGGACTGATTCGGTTGTGAATATTCCAGGTTTCGAGAAGCTGATCTTCCATTATCGAGAAGTGAAACGTCCGCCACGACGAGTATTGATGGTACCGCGATAATCGTCGCCCTCGATAAGAACCTGTTTGCACATCTCTTTCAAACGCGAGCGCAACCGTACGCCGACTCTTTCGGTCAAGGTCTCGTCGTAGGCAGAGCCTATGGTCATATCCATATAGTTTGACGTGAAGATGGTGATCTTTTTCTCGAGGTAGCGTTTGTTGATGATGTGGGTCATGGTTTCTTGCACCCACTCGGTAGGTTTGCTGGCTCCCAGTTCATCCAATACCAAAACATCGGTATCAAAAACCGGTGATAAAATTTTCAACTCTGAGGTGCGAGTGTTCGGGTTATAACTGTCTTGAATCTCTTTCAACAGGTCGCGGAAATCGTAGAACAATCCCGGTATGCCTTTTTCGATTAAAACCTTCAAAGCGGCTATCGCCAGATGGGTTTTGCCAACCCCACAGCTTCCCAAATAGAGCAAGCCTACATCAACATTCGGATACTCATCAACAAAGCGCCTGGCAGTCATCAAGGCGCGAGACAGCGAAGGACAGTAGGAATCAAAGTTTTCAAAAGTGCAATCTTTGAATCGAGTAGGAATTTTGGCTTGAGCAAGCAAGAGGTCAACGCGCGCTGTGATCTTGCAAAGACATGAGCGAACTCCCTTCCCTTCTACTAACTCCCAACCTGTACCGCTACAATTTGGGCAAGGCTCAGGTTTTAAGTCAATCAATTCAGCTTGCATTCACGATGTCCTAAACTTGGTTTCGGGGCGCCTGCGAGACTAATGTGCGACCTCTAATCGCGCCCGATTATATGGAAGCTACATGAAAAATGCAATCACAAAATTTAACAGGATGGGCAAATGATTGATGCGATTGAGAAAAAAAATTATTCGTAGCGCAAGCACTCGATGGGATCAAGCCTGGAAGCTTTTCTGGCAGGCCAAACGCCAAAAACCAAACCGACAAAAATCGAAACCGCAAGCCCCGCAATTACCGCCCAAAGCGGTATCGAAGCAGGCAAGTCAGGAAAGAATACAATAATAAGTTGGCTGACGCCTATAGCAATGGCTACGCCTAACAAACCGCCGAAGAAGGTCAAGGTCATCGCTTCAAAGAGAAATTGTAAGACAATATCGCCGCGCCGCGCGCCTATGGCTTTGCGTACACCGATTTCGGCAGTGCGCTCGGTTACACTGACCAGCATGATGTTCATTACGCCTATACCGCCGACCAGGAGGCCGATGCTTGAAATGGCAATGGCAATCAAACCGACAGCCGCCGTGATGTTATCGAACTGCTCAACCATCCTGTCGGCGGTGTTTAAATCAAAGTTATTCGGGTCACTGTAGGTCACGCCACGCTGCCTTCTGAGAATGGCTTCCGCTTGATCAAAAGCGATTCTCAGTTGACCGGTTTTGGCGCGAATCATCAGGAATAGATAATCGCTTTGCGGTGACATCTTTTTCGCGGTGCGAATCGGAATGAATATGGCATTGTCTTCTTCGCTTTCGCCGAATACGCCATTCTTTCGTTTTTCAAGAAGGCCTATGACTTCAAACTCTTTGCCTCCCATTAATATTTTCAAGCCGACAACATTGCTTTGTCGCGGGAACAAGGCTTCCGCAACGCCCAATCCTATGACCATCACTTCGCGGCGATGTTGGTCATCAATCTCGTTGAGAAAGCGCCCTTCGTTGATGCTGATGTTCGTAGCACTAGCGAAATTTGGCGAAACTCCGGAGAGGTCACCTTCTTTGTAGGTCAAGCCTTTGTAGGAAAGCGTTCTGTCAATCTGCCAGACGAATAATTGACTCGCTACATCTTCGACAGCATCTGCCTGGTTACGAATCGCATCTCCGTCCTCGATGGTCAGAGGCTTGCGCGAGCGTTCTGACCGATCACGCGGTCCTACGCTTATGCCTGTCGAAAGATGAAAAGCGTAAATGTTATTTGTGCCATATTGCTCGACGTACTTGACGATGCTGTTTCGCATACCCGTCAAGAGCGAAGCAACCACAATGACCACGACAACACCTATGATAATGCCAAGCACGGTGAGAAAACTTCTGAATTTATGGGCGCGAATATTATCGAACGCCATCAGTAACGTCTCTTTCGGTAAAAATGTGCTTGTTGCTTTTGTGATCACGCAGCCTCTCAGTTCTTGCTCAATGCCATAATCGGGTCAAGTTTTGCAGCTTTGAATGCCGGATAGATTCCCGCAACCATGCCAATGAGTCCAGAAAATCCCACAGATAAAACCATATAAAAGATGGTAATGGTCATAGGAATAGGCGTGGTTGCGCTCACCAGCCACGCGATAGCGGCTGCCAGTAATAGCCCCAGAGTCCCGCCCAGGGAAGTAAGGATGGAAGACTCGATTAAAAATTGCACAAGGATTTGATTGCGCCTTGCGCCCAAGGCTTTGCGCAGGCCGATCTCAAAGGTTCTTTCGGTGACGCTGACCAGCATAATGTTCATCACGACGATGCCGCCAACAAGTAAAGATATGCCAGTGATGGGGATAATCACTGCGGCGATGCCGCTTGTGAGTTCATCAACGCTGCTGTTGACTTGCTCGACATTTACCAGACCGAAATCATCATCGTCATTGCCTTTGAGCTTGTGATAATTTCGCAGGGATATGCGAGCCTGTTCAATGGTCGCTTCAAAGGATTCTCGGTTATGAGCCTTGCCATGCAGTTGCAGGCTCTGACGACGACCGAACATACTGCCAAACGTCGAGATAGGAATGTAGGCATGATTGTCTAGCGATTGCCCGAACATAGAGCCGCGTTTCTCTTCTATGCCAACAATAGTCATCGGCACATTTTTTATTTTTATCTCTTTGCCGATGGGATCACGGCCTGCAAAGAATTTTTCTTTCAGATCGTTGCCTATAACGATGACATAGGCGGAGTGCTCTTCTTCATAGGGAACGATAAATCGCCCTTCGCTGATGGTCTTATCTTCAATCTCGCCCATGTTGGCAGTCACACCGGTAATTCCTGTCCCGAACAGTTCCTGTCCTTCAATTTTCAAGTCAATGCGCGTTTGCGCCTGTGCGCCAACCTCCTTGCAGAAAGTGCATTGTTCTTTCAGCCAGTCGTAATCTTCAAAGGTCAAGCGCTTGTTGCGCTTGTCCATACGCTCCCATTCTTCCTGCGTCATGCTGCCGTGATTTGCTGTTCGCGCAATCATGAAGTGATTGACGCCAAGGATTTTTGAAACCTTGTCCAGGACATATGTATTGAGACCACTGATAGAGGCGCCGACTACGACTACGGAGGCAACACCAATGATGATGCCGATCAGCGTTAAGAAGGCGCGGAGTTTATGCGCAAAGATAGATTGCAAAGCAATCTTTGTAGCGTCAGCATAGAATGAATAGAAACTTGTCATAAATTCGAGTTGAAGTATTGAAGACAACACGGTGTACGGGAACAAGGCGGAGTTTGTTTAATGATTTTTATTTTTTATGCCAGCGGTGATCCATCAGAGCAAAACAGGCTGCCTGTTAGACCTAAAACCAAATCATCAAGACATAAGAAGAAATCCTTTTTTTCTGTTGAAAAATAGGGCTTAGGGCAAAAATGAGCTATCAAGTACTACGAGTTGGGTAGTGTCCTAAAAGTGTATTGCTGACGACAGAGCTGAAGCGAGTGGAAACCGCCACTATGCCGATTTGAATTAAACACACAATGGGATAAGTCGCTGCCGTCGCGCTCGTGCTTAGATATTGATGCGCATTATTTCGCCCTTGCGATTCGCGTTCCCTTCTTGCCTTGCTTGATTCATCTTCCCCTATGTTTCCCGGTGTAGGACCAAGCCACATACTTGAAACCCCGTTAATTTGATTCGAATGGCAGACTTGCTATCAGTTGTTGTTTTTATCGAAATGATTCTCCAGAAAATCAAAAACTTTATCAAAATGTTTAAGCGGTTCAGCATGTCCGCCTGCGATGGCAAAGTGCTTAAAATGATGTTTGAATTTCTTTGCTTTTAAACGCGCGATCATCTTTTCGCACATCGGCGTGGTCGGTACGATCTCGTCTTGGGTGGCGGAAATGAGCAGAATCGGTCCGTTTATTTTTTCTATTTTTATCAGAGCTTTTTCTTCGGCCTTTGTATCTTTTAACATAATTTCAAAGGCTGACCGTAAATCACGTTTTCTTAAAGACGGCACTGCTTCTTCGGAGACCGGAACAAACGGAAGTTCCTTGCCCTTATAGGTCCACAAAGACGTAGTGAAATGAGTGGTATGTCCCGGAAACACTACGTGGCTTGGAACAATCCCGACTACACATTTGATGTCTTTGTAATAAGAGCCGATTAACAAGGCTAAATCCGCGCCTCTTGAGCCGCCGATAATTGCAATTTTCTTTTTATTGATTTTCGGATTTTTAGCAGCTTCCAAAATGGCATTGTGAACTTGATCTACGGAAATTCGGTTTAGAATATCAGGAGTTCCTTTTGCTTTGAAATATCCGATGGCTAAAAATGCGTAGCCTTTTTTGATGAATTCATCGCGAGTATTTTTCCAATAATCGCTTGCCCAAGCGTTGCCACCTTCCGAACCGCCGAATCCGACTATTAAAGACTGATTGTCGAATTCACCTACATATAGCTGGCTGTTCACATTCGGCGTATGTAAGGTCTGCGAAAAAGCCTGGTTTGAAAAAGCAGTTAAAAGTGCGACAAAGAATATTTTAGAAATGGTTTTAATCACACTGTCAGAGTATAAGGAAGAGGGAATGAACTTCAACGCCTTCGACAGCTTTTTGATTTATATCAAAATCAACGGATAGCCCTGACTCTGCTTAATGTTTCCTGGGTTATACCCAGGTAAGAGGCGACCATTCCGAGAGGAAGACGCGGATGAATTTTCTTATATGTTCGGCAAAAATGCTCGTGTTTTTCTTTTGCACTACTAAACTGCATCGAAGTTATTCTTTCGATAAGTTGATATAACATTGTTCCCATCGAGAGTCTTGCATAACGCTCCATTTCGGGAAAGTTATCGAATAAAAACATCAGGTCTTCAACCTGTAAGGTAAAGACATCGGAATCTTCCAGCGCATCAATGTAATAATGGTCTATTTCTCTAAACATAAAACTTCGCGGCGAATTAACCCACTCACCTTCGCCGCAAAAGTATTCGCTGATTTGCTTTCCGTTTTTAAGAAAATACAATCTTAAAATGCCTTTTTGAATAAAATGGCTTTCAACACAGATTTTATCGGCATGGTGAATGAGACAGCCCTTCTTGAAGGATTGGAATTTTATTCGGTTGATAAGTTCATTTTTAAGTTGATCACTGACCGCTATATATCTGGAAAAATGTTGGATAATTTCATTCATTTTGCGATATCACATTCACCACAAAACCTATCATTCACAAAATCTAATGTAACTATAGCTTACGATTATCGGGACAATCGTTTGAGTGACCGTTTCAACACCGCTTGAATCGTCATCTCGCCCTCTTCACTGAGAGCCGCTGAGACAGCCCGCTCCGCCAGAGGTTTGGCGTACCCCAACGAGACCAACGCGGCAACTGTGTCTTCTTTTATTGCCGCATCGGATACAGCGGTTTCAATGGCAGCAGTCACTTCACCTTCTGCAAAAACAATCTTGCTGAGTTTGTCGCGCAGTTCGACGACCACGCGCTCGGCAGTCTTTTTGCCGACGCCAGGAATTGCCGTCAGCCTCCCCAAATCGTTTTTCGTAATGGCGGTGATCAACTCTGCCGAAGCCATGCCTGATAGCATCGTGATCGCCAGTTTCGGACCGATACCGCTGACGCTTAAAAGTTTTAAGAACAACTCTTTGTCACGCAATATGGCAAAGCCGAATAATTGCAGCGCATCTTCGCGGACGTTGGTATGAATCTTGAGAGAAACCTCCGAACCGATTTCACCGAGTACATAAAAGGTGGTCAATGGAATGTTAACTTCATAGCCGACTCCATGCACGTCTATAACAATCGTGTTGGGCTGTTTGTAAGCGAGTTTGCCAGACAGTTGGGCGATCAAGTGCAATTCTCCATTTTATTAGTAGATGCCGTGAGTTTACGAAAGCTTTGAGGGTATCGTCAACAATTGAAAGATGCTCGACACTAGATGCCAGATGCTATAGATGTCATGAAAATGTTTTCGAGAGGAAGAACGAATGGCTACCTTGTACGGGCGACCCTCTGTGGTCGCCCCTCCTCAAAATTCGCCAAAATTTCACCG
>JANMSG010000967.1:0-2621 GCA_031389065.1 Acidobacteriota bacterium
TGGGCGTCCGACGGTAAACACAACTCGCCGTCGAGCGCATTCATGTGATGAAGGCTCTTGGTGATCTGGTCGCTAAGATGCTCGAACAACCAGCCTACGCGCTCTTGTACGCGATAGATGATGCGTTGATGAGTCACGCCGCTTGCGGTGTAGTAACCGGGAAAGATGATTTCTTCGAGAGCGTCCATTATCGCCGCCGCATCTTCACGCGATGGCAGAGGCATACGGTCGAGGTGATGAATCTTGGGAATCGCTTCGTCATAAGAAGCGGTGATGCGCTCCATGATGTGAGCGAGTCTATTTTGCCGCGCTGTGAAATCCGGCTTGCTCATAATTGAGCATCAATATACACAAGGACGTCCGTTGCTTCAACAGGGTCATTGAGTTCTCGCCACGAAAGAGAAGGAGTTCTCCATTCATTTCCTGATGGAAAGCGGATTGGGCGGATTCACTTCGCCCTTGATCCGCCCAATCCGCTTAATCCGCTAAATCCGATTTTTATCTTGAGGTCAGCTTCAATGGCATTCCACTTCATCGTCGAGAACTCAATGACCCTACCGCCAGTTCAACCCAGCATTACACCAGATTGCAATTCGAGATTGTTTCTTGTCCACATTCATTGCTAATATGCAAAGCTTTATGGTTTTACCTGACAACCTACAATCAAAATCAAGCGAGACGGAAACCTCTGCATCTCCACAAACGGAAGAGGCGCGTGAGTTGAATCAAGAAGACGATTCAACAGATCAAGAAGTTGAGATTTCGCCATCAACAGACTCCTTCAATGATCTGCTCAAGCAACTCCGGGCGCGAAAATTTGCTCAGCCACCCATGCTTGTGGAAGACAAAGAAAACGAGGTCGCTGAAGAAAATCAGACAGCCAATTCCGTTGAGAATGTACAAGCGAATCAAAAGGGGAATTCGCTGCTTCATTCCCCTGAGATCGAAAAATCAGAAGCTGAAATCGGTGTAGACACCTCTAGCGGCGGCTTGCCAGAATCCTTGCCGTTGATCGCCAATCACCCGGCAGACGCCACGACGGGTCAAGCAAACGAAGACGCTTACCGGCATCCTCTGGCGCAACAATTCCACGAAGCGATTGAGCATCTGAAAGCGCAAAACTCGGCGCTTGAAATCACCGATCTCTATCGCAGTGAAACGGAGCCGCCCGAGGCTACCAGCCTTGAAGATGCCGAGGACTTTGACGCCGACGAGGACGCGCCGCAGTTAGAATTCGTCATTGAAGAACTCTCGAAAGAGGTTCGCAAAGTCGGACGCGAAGTCTTCAAAAGCAACCGCGTCGCTGAACGCAATCAAGAAACCTTTGCATCGGCCATTGAAGAGATTCGCCAACTCGCCGGCATCGTCGCAGAGATTCCCGCGCAAGCCGAGCAGTCCATCGCCGATGCCGTCTTTGAAGCCAAAGCGCAAATCTGCCGCGAGTTGTTGCGCGTCGCCGATTCGATGGAAGCCAGTCTGGCGGCAGCCGATGATTGGTTAGCCACGCGACAATCGGCTGAGCTACCAAACGCCAATCGCTGGCTACTGAAACTGCCTTCGGCAAATCAGCTTCAACAATCTTTGAGCCAGTCCATCGAAGCGCTAAAGAAATGGCGCGACGGGCAACAATTGATTTACGAGCGCGTGATGGCCATCTTGCGCTCGGCGGGGGCGCGCCCGATTGACTCGCAGGTCTTTGACCCGACGCTTCAGCGGGCGGTTTCGATTGCCCAAAACGCTTCTCTGCCAAACGGCGCGATTGCCGGCGAAGAACTGAAAGGCTACACTCTCGATGGAAAAATTTTGCGCTACGCGGAGGTCATAGTAATCAAAAATGAGTAAAACGGTTGGCATTGATTTAGGCACCACGAACTCGCTCGTCGCCATCGTCGAAAACGGTTTGCCGCGAGTTTTAGGGCGCGGCGATGAACGCTTAATCCCTTCGGTAGTCGGACTTGCCGAAGACGGAAAAATCATCGTCGGACAAGCGGCGCTTAATCAATATGTGCTGGCTCCTGAGCGCACCGTGAGATCTATCAAGCGCAAGATGGGAAGCGCAGAGCCTGTGCCGCTTGGCGACCGCGTTTATTTACCCGAAGAGATTTCCGCCTTTATTCTGCGCTACCTCAAGCAGATGGCTGAAGAAGTCTTGCAGGATACGGTTGACAGTGCCGTCATCACGGTTCCCGCTTATTTTAATGACACGCAGCGGCAAGCGACTAAACGCGCTGGCGAACTTGCCGGGCTGGAAGTCGCGCGCATCATCAACGAACCCACGGCGGCGGCTTTGGCTTACGGCATCGAACGCCAGAAGGAGCAACATCTGCTGGTCTATGACCTGGGCGGCGGCACCTTCGACGTTTCGGTCATCGAACAGCAAGGCGACATCTTGGAAGTTCGCGCCAGTCACGGCAATGTCCATCTGGGAGGCGATGATTTCGACGAGCGGCTTTTGCATCATTTGTTAGCCCAACTGGCAAAAGAGCATCGCTACGATTTCAAAGAAGATCGCAAGGCTATGGCGCGACTGACCAGAGCCGCAGAGCGTACCAAGGTAGCCTTATCGAGTGCACCTTATGCCCGCGCCGCAGAAGAGTTCCTGGCAAACCATGATGGCAAGA
>JANMSG010000996.1:0-5393 GCA_031389065.1 Acidobacteriota bacterium
TGATCGCGAGCGGTCGGGAACGCATCCAGAAGGTATGCTCCGGCCGATGGCCCGACAGCTCGCCCGCAAGATCCCCCTCGCCGAGTTGCACTGCCACCTGGGCGGCGCCGTGACCCCGGCCATCATGTGGGGCATCGCCCATTCCCAGGGCATCAAGCTGCCGACCAAGGACTACTGGGAATTCCGGGACATGATCACGGTGTCGAGGCGTTCCCAGAGCTTTGACGGCTATCTCCAGCTCTTCCATTGGACGGAGCTCATCCAGAGTTCGCCGCTGGCCGTGGAACGCGCCGTCTACGAGGTGGTCGGCGGGGCATATCGCAAGAACAATGTCACGACGATGGAGCTGCGCTTCAACCCGATGAAGCGGAACCGGGGGGGCGAGCAGGACCTGGACCACATCGTCGCGGCCGCCGTTCGGGGCATGGATCGGGCCACCCTGGAGTACCCGATCAAGCCCGGCCTCATCTTCTGCCTGGACCGCGCCTTTCCGTACGAGCTCAATGAGATCATCGCGGAGAAGGCCATCGCATGGCGCGACCGGGGCGTCGTCGGGATCGATATCGCGGGCCCCGAATCATCCACGTTCCGGGTCGCCGACTACCGCCGCCTCTTCCGGAGGGCCCGGCAGTACGGCCTGGGGCTGACCGTTCATACCGGCGAATCCGGACCCGTGGAAGAGGTGGCCCGGGTCGTGGAGCTGCTGGAGCCGGACCGTCTGGGACATGGCGTCAAGGCGGCCTACGACCCGCGGGCGATGGCCATGATCCGCGACCGCGGCATCGTCCTTGAGCTGTGCCCGACGTCGAACCTGAACACGAAGGTCGTTTCTGGTTGGGAGGAGTTCCGCTGGATCTTCGATCAGTTCCGACGCAACGAGGTGCGGTTCACGATCAACACGGACGGCCCGGAGATGCTCAAGACCTATATCCGCGACGAGATGTCGACCCTCGGGCGTCTCGGCATCCTGTCCGTGGCGGACCAGGAGCACGCTGCGGCCACATCACTTGCGGCTTCATTCGTGCCCAACGTCTCCGATGTGCCGTTGCCGGCCCTTTGTGATTCCGCGTCGGTGAATCCTTAACTTAATGCCATTGGCCTGAAGGCGGTACTCTAAACGCCCGCATTCAAATTTTCATCTTACTTTCAGAACGACGCGAAACGAATAGGTTGCAGTTAAATCAATCACAAGAAAGGAAGCCGCTTGGCGGTGATGATAAATATGAGCAGCGCAAAACCCAGCACAGGAACCAACATCGGAGATCTAGCGCCGGATTTTAAATTGCCGGACAGTGACGGCAAGGCTTGGCAATTATCCGAGCATCGCGGCAAAGTTGTGGCTTTAGTCTTTTACCCAAAAGATGAAACGCCTGTATGCACAAAGCAGATGTGCAGTATGCGTGACAACTGGTCGGATTATGAAGCCTTGGGAGCAGAAGTCGTAGCCATTTCGGTAGGCTCCGTTAAGCAACATAAACTATTTGCCGAGCATTACAATCTTCCGCAGACTTTATTGGCTGATGAAAAAGGCGAAGTGACGAAATTGATGAACGTCAAATCTCTATTTGGTGGATCACAACGCGCGGTGATCGTGATTGATAAACAAGGCTTGATTCGTTATCGCAAATCCGTGATGCCTATTTTTCGTCCGTCTGATGACGAGGTGCTGACAGCCATTCGCGACGCACAAATGTAATGCAACGCGTTTCCATAGGAAAGGCCTAAGGCGTTGATAGCATTACGTTAAGAAAAATCTATTTTTTGAGGCTTCATTGGTCCCAATCACTTGCATCACGCTAACATTGCCATTTTGAGTCTGCAAAGCCTTTACTGAATGCCATTAGGCTTTATGCTGTCACCCCATTCACGGGTTCTTTCCTTCCTTCATTTTCTTGAAGATTGATATCAATAGATAATTACCTTACTACTTTTTCTTCCCCGATTTGCCAATTGCTCCATACAACGAATATGATTGCGCCACAGTGGCATGAGAACAATCTGTTGGAATTTCCTTCAAGCCAACAGACTTGCAAGGACTCTATTAGAAAAAAAAAGGAGAGATGAAAAATGAGAATACGTCGTTTGGTTGCCGTAGGCATGACGGTGCTGTTGAGCGCTTCGATAGCGTTCGCACAAGGGAACCCGCAACGTGGCGCGCAGCAACAACAACCATCGCAGACTCAACAGGCAGAACAGGGACAGCCTCGCCGCCCTGCGCCCGAAGAAAAATCATCTGTTACACGTCATAGCGCTCGCATCGGCGGGCAACAAATCAATTACACGGCAACCGCCGCCACTTACAACATTAAAGCGATTGACGACACGCCAAAGGCAACATTCTTTTTCGTGGCATACACTAAAGAGGAAGCAGATATTGCCAAACGCCCCATATCTTTCGTTTTTAATGGCGGTCCCGGCTCGGCTTCCTCTTACACGCACATGGGATTGGGTCCGAAACGCATTGTACTGACTGATGATGGATTCGGCATGCCCGCGCCATATTCCGTGATCGAGAACGGCGACTCATTTCTCGATTCTACTGATTTAGTTTTTGTGGATGCGATTTCGACAGGCTACAGTCGCCCTGTGCCCGGCGAAAATACGACGCAGTTCTACGGGGTAGTGCAAGACGCCACCTACTTTGCTGATTTCATTTATCAGTACCTCACACGCAACGGACGTTGGGCATCGCCAAAATTTTTGATTGGTGAAAGCTACGGCACGACACGCTCTGCACAACTCTCGTATGTCTTACAGCGCCGTCATCAAATCTATTTGAACGGCATAGCCTTGTTGTCTTCTGTGGGTTTTGGCAATTGGGGAGCCGATGATCGGACGATCTTTTTTCTGCCGACTTTAATTGTTTCGGCTTGGTATCACAAATTGCTGCCACCCGATTTGCAAAAACTGAGCCTCATAGAGTTGGCGGAGCAAGCGCGCCAGTTTGCGCACGGCGAATATGCCGCAGCGCTTGAAAAGGGAGGCGAGCTACCCGCAGCGGAGTCTCAGAAAATCGTCAAAACCCTGGCGCGTTTCACTGCTCTTTCACCGAAGTACATAGAGCAGACCAACCTACGCATCAATCCGCAACGCTGGTTCAAGGAACTGCTGCGCGACAAACGCAGGACCATTGGGCGCATAGATTCTCGCTTTTTAGGAATGGATTCAGATGCCGCGGGCGAGCGATACGATTACGATTCCAGTCTGGCGTCTTACGATGGCGCGTACGTCGCTATGTTTCAAGATTATGTGCGCCGCGAACTGAAGTGGAACACAGAGATGTATTACACTCTCAGCGCCAGTGTGCAACCCTGGGATCAAGGACAACCCGGCGCGCCCGCAGAAGCTTTGCGTTCGGCAATGACGCAGCAAAAGTATTTGAAGGTGCTGGTTATTTCTGGTTATTACGATGTTGCTACACCTTTCAACGGAATTGAGCACACCATATCTCACATGAATCTCGAACCCCCCATTCGAAAGAATGTCACCTTCACGTATTACGAAGCCGGACACATGATGTACATCGAAAAGAGATCGCGAGAAAAACTGCACAAAGATGTGTCTGCGTTCATCAATAGTGCATCAAAATCCGAAGCAGCAGTCATTCAGTAACGGCAGTCCAATGAACTCAGGAAACGCGAGTTGAACGGGAATGGCAAGGCGGACACAATGAATCACAGTGTCCGCTCAAAAGTTTACTGGCTCGCTGCGAGCCACACAATTCATGCGGTATTCAAGGGATTAATCAATGCGACGAAGATACTTGTTTACATTTCTCTGTCTTTCTCTATTGGCGCTGACATTTTCAGTTGCAGCACAAGCACCGCCACAGCAAGCGCCTTCACGGTCAGACATTCTACGCGGCGCGTATGGCGCGCATAGAGCCAACAACGATCTGCTCTCTTATGACCTGGATATTCGCGTAGACCCCGACAAAAAATTCATCGGCGGCAAAAATACCATTCGTTTCAAGATGCTCAAAGATGATACGCGTATCCAGCTAGACCTGTTTGCCAATCTCAAGGTTGATAAAATTCTGCAAGGCTCGACCGAGTTGAAATACACAAGGGAGTTAGGCACGGTCTTCGTAGACTTTCCCGCGACGCTCAAGAAAAACTCTGTGCAAGCCATAGATTTTTATTACTCAGGTTCGCCACAGGAAACCGGGCGATTTGGCGGCATCAGCTTTCGCAAAGATCCAGCCGGCCGGCACTGGATTACCACCGCCTGTCAGGGAATTGGCGCAAGCGTCTGGTGGCCCAATAAAGACCAACAACGCGACGAAGTGGAAAATATGCGTCTGCGTGTGACGATCCCGAGCGCGCTAACTGACGTATCAAACGGGCGGCTGGTTGGTAAAACTGATTTAGGCGACGGCTATACGCGCTACGACTGGGCGATCAATTATCCTATTAACAACTACTGCGTCTCGCTCAACATCGGTCACTACGAACACTTCAAAGACAAGCTGGGCGACCTGACGATGGATTTTTACTGCCTGCCGGAAAATCTGGAAAAGGCAAAGCGACAATTCGCTCAGGCGAAGCCTATGATGGAGGTTTTTCAAAAGTATTTCGGCGACTACCCATTCAAGAAGGATGGCTACAAATTGATAGAGGTTCCGTACTCCGGTATGGAGCATCAAAGCGCCGTCACCTATGGAAACCGTTTTGCCAACGGCTATCTGGAGAAGGATTGGACGGGTGTTGGTGTCAGTCTGAAATTTGACTTCATCATCGTTCACGAAAGCGCCCATGAATGGTTCGGCAACAGCATCACCGGCAGCGATGTATCCGATATGTGGATTCAGGAAGGATGGGCGACCTACGCCGAATGCGTCTATGTCGAAGGAATATTCGGACGCGATGATGCTCTCAAATATACCAATGGCTACAAGGCGAAGGTCAAAAACCAGCAGCCGATTCTAACTACTCGTGAGATCAATCAAACCCCTTCGCAGGATCAGTATTTCAAAGGCGCACTGTTCTTACACACGCTGCGTTCGGTCATTGATAATGACAAGCGCTGGTGGAAGCTTGTGCGTGATTACTCCAACCGCTTCAAATATCGAAACATTCTGACCGAAGACGTAGTGAAGTTCTTTAATGAACAGACTGGCAAAAATCTCACGCCCATCTTCGATCAATACCTGCGGCAGGCAGCGCTCCCTGTACTCGAATTGCGCTTTCAGGAAAGTGACGGCAGTGTTTCTTACCGCTGGAAAGCCGACAGCAAAGACTTTTCCATGCCTGTGAAGGTTGGCAGTAAAACAAACTGGCAACTGATCCAGCCGACCACCGAATGGCAGACCTTGAAGATTGCAGTCAAGAAAGAAGATTTTGAAGTTGCCACCGATTTGTATTACATAGAAATCAGTAGGCAGTAAGCAGTAG
>JANMSG010001054.1:0-2109 GCA_031389065.1 Acidobacteriota bacterium
TTTTGGGGCTTGGGGCTGATGTCTGGACACATTTTATTTGTCAGATTGATAGAGCTCTGAAAGAGCGTTATTCGATAGCCCAGCGCCTCGCGCTGGGTGAATCCGCCGAGTTAAGTCTCAAGCCCTGAAAGGGCGAAACACTTGATTTCGCCCTTTCAGGGCTTGGAAAAACCATCGAATTGGTGACCCAGCGCGATGCGCTGGGCAGTTGAATTTCGCACCTTCGGCGCTTTTCAACACATTTTCAAAAAGTGTCCAGACATCAGGGCTTGGGGGTAACATTGTTAATCTTTTCCTTACTGCTTTTGGTCGTCGGTTTGGCTTTCATCTTGCTTCTTTCTCTTGTGATACCTGGCTTTTCTGCCTCTGCTTTCTTGGCTCGCATGTTTGCCTCCTGAAAATTAGATCGCTTTGCAGACTGAGCCATCAGCCCTCATGAATAAAAAAGGCGCACCTTTTTCTTGAGAGTGGAATTGAATGAAGAGAAACAGAGAGATTTATTGAACGATTTTACGAGAGGGTTTGAACGAGTTATCAGCAATTCTTAATGCTCGCTTGATGAGATGAGTCTATCATAAAGTCCTACTTCCTGAAACGGGCAATCTATACAGAAGGATGCGCTTGAGACTACAATTCTTCGATGCAGGAGGATTTCAAATGAAACGACTCACGAACTTTGCAACTCTCTTGATCTTGCTTGCTCTCTTAGCGCCTTTTACAAGCGCGCAAACAATTTCAGATTGGCAGCGTGACAACTTGGTTGGCTCCGTCCGAAGCATTCAGCTTGAGTTTGCCGAAGCCAATATAGTGGACGGCAAATTGGTCGAGAGCAAGCGCTGGCCTCATCAACGGGTTCTCTACAATGAGAGAGGGCAAGAGCTTGAACGGGTGAACTTCAAAAAGGACGGCTCCATAGAGGATCGAGCCGTCATCCGTTACGATTCCGAAGGCCGTATCATTGGCTATGGAGATGCCAAAAAGGATCGTAAATATTCAATTGTGGAGTACGACAGCAAAAACAACCGGAAGGACGTCCGCATGTATGAGGGTGATGTGCTGCAAATGCGGGAGGTTTACACCTATGATGACAAGGGACAAAAGATAGCACAGTCGAGGATTGCCGATAGCGGAGCCTATCACGTGCGGATTACCTACGCCTACAATCCCGCCGAACAACTCACAGAAATGGCTGTTTACTACAGTGAGGTGCTTGAAGAAAAGCATCTGAAAACCTACGACGGGGGAGGCAAGCTCGTCAAAGAGGTCTCCCTCAGCTACCAATTCTCCGGACACAATTCGACGGTTGAATATGTATACGATAAATCTGGTAGGGTGGCCGAAACGCGTGTGGATACCGAAATCCTCTGGAGCAAGGTGCAGACTAGGTATGATGCGAAGGGGCGGGTAGCACAGCGCGAGACCTTTATGGGGTACAAAAAGCCAAACGTATTTCAAAGTCACGGTCCTGAGCCAGGTAAAGTGGTGTTCCGCTATAACGAACGGGGTCAGGTTCTGGAAGAAGCCTTTTATGCGCCGGATGGGCGGCTCAATCACAAGACGGTTTCGACCTATAACGAGGTGGGGAATCTAATCGAGCAGGTATATGTTAGGAAAGGCTCCGACGATCTGAAAGTATCCTACGAGTACGATTTGCAAGGGAATTGGGTGAAGAAGATGCAGCCTGACACAGACCATACAGGGCGGAAATACATCTATATTCAATACCGGACGATCACTTACTATTAGTGCATAAGGACAACAATGACTTTTTAACTTCATTATCCCTCAATAAAAAAGCCCGGCATCTCTACCGGGCAGCTCCCCTGCATTCGTTCTCTACTTGATCTTCACAAAAGCCTCTCAACCT
Organism: Acidobacteriota bacterium; assembly: GCA_031389065.1. Taxonomy (GTDB): domain Bacteria; phylum Acidobacteriota; class Blastocatellia; order UBA7656; family UBA7656; genus JACQDB01. Next base: position 1,868 of record JANMSG010001054.1, read on the forward strand.
TGATGAAGACGGGAGCGAATTTTTAAGAGCTCTCAATTATTTTGGCGATCTTGGCTTTGAACTCCGGGTAAAAGGTTTATCGTTTATTTGCAGATTTTTTAATAATTCAACAATTTCTGAATCATTAATTTGATCAGTATAATCAAGTGCCGCTTTCCCCTGGCTGTCTTTGATATCTACCTTGGCACCTGCTTCGATTAAAGCTCTTACAACATCTGTTTGACTCTGATTTGAGGCGATCA
>JANMSG010001057.1:0-6957 GCA_031389065.1 Acidobacteriota bacterium
TTTTGGGGCTTGGGGCTGATGTCTGGACACATTTTATTTGTCAGATTGATAGAGCTCTGAAAGAGCGTTATTCGATAGCCCAGCGCCTCGCGCTGGGTGAATCCGCCGAGTTAAGTCTCAAGCCCTGAAAGGGCGAAACACCTGATTTCGCCCTTTCAGGGCTTGGAAAAACCATCGAATTGGTGACCCAGCGCGATGCGCTGGGCTGGTGAATTTCGCACCTTCGGCGCTTTTCAACACATTTTCAAAAAGTGTCCAGACATCAGGCTTAATCAGCATCTTCATCTTCGCATTGCCCTTACTTCGTGCTCGGATTCATTAGCAATAATGAGTTGAGACAGATGAAGAGCGAGCCTTTCCAATCAAGTGCTGTAACTAACGATGTATAATCCCGATTGCATCCGGGTCAGGTGACCCTTCGCCAAGGCCAACAAGCCCGCCTGAGCCGGCGACCCAGACGCTGAAATTGGGCGACCGTACATCTATGTCATCGGGCACGTCTATCAAAACCCAACCGACGACCGAGTGCACAGGACCGCAGGGCGTTCCGCCTCCGCTACAGAAAGTGGCGCGGAACTGCGCGTCTGTCAGGGTGCCTCCCCAGAAGTAGGCGCGGCCGCCCGGAGCCGTTGCCGTTCCTGTCGTTTCGTCAAATACGTCGGCATAGGCGCGCCGCAGATCGCTGAACATCCAGATAGAGCTTTCCCAGCCCCTGTCCTTGACGCCGCCTTGTTCAAAAGCAATCACATCGGCGCGCGCGAATACTGCGGGATCCACTCTCAGCACTGCAGCGAGATTGGTATAAGTGATCGGACTGCCGAACTTTCGTACCCAGGTCGTATGATAGTCGCTGATGGCGGTAAAGTTCCCGTCGGGGGCACGGAGAGCGTTGGCGGGAGTTGGGGTATAACTACCAACATCCTCGTCGGCCCAACGGATGTTGACACTGTCGGCGGCAGCCCCAAGAGGTTCTACAGCCGTGTTGAGCCAACTCCCGCCAGCCCGAACAACTGTCGGCGTTTTGGTTGCGCGATAGATGCCGCCGCCTTGCCTTGCCTGCGTCAGGGGGCTTGAACCTGCGACAGCGATAATCACCAACATTGCTGCGAGAACAGGCGCTTTCAATAATCTATTATTCGTTTTCATTAGATTCTCCTATTATGGTTGATTTAAATATTGAGTTGAGACAGATGAAGAGCGATTCTTCATCGGTTTCCTTGAAATGAAGCTTGCCGGCTTCTAGCTGGCGGAAAACCAAACGCAGGCTGATACCCATTGCGGCTGCTGCTACTTCGGGTCTGACCATCCTGAGACGCGCATCACACTCGTTGCACCAGCAAGTCGTATTGCCGCGCCGTCGCAAGACCAGCACTTCGCGCGTTTCATGAGTGATTTCGGTTCTCCTTCTGATCTTCAATGCAGCCTCCAAAAGTCACGGCTTTGCGACTGCAAATCAGTCCAGGAACACCGCGATTGTCTCTCTCAACCGCCTTGCCCGGTCTTCATCCCTATGGATTGCCCAAAGCAGCGACGGATGATAAACTGACTACCATTTTATTCGGAGCCGATCCTCCCCGACTCAACTCGTGGCGGATGATGCGCTCGAAGCAAGACCAAAGTCTTCAATAAAGCGCTCAATTTTTTCTCAATAACTTCTCAATATGGCGGTAAGTAAACAAAAGCAATCCTTCTATGAATTTGGCGCCTTCCGCATTGATACGACCAATCGCCTGCTGCTCAAAGATGGAGAGCCTGTGGCGCTACAGCCGAAAATGTTCGATACGCTTCTGGTGCTTGTAGAAAGCTGTGGCCAGGTCATTGAGAAGGATGAATTGATGCGCAGGATTTGGCCCGACACCATTGTTGAAGAGAGCAACCTGACGCAGAACATTTACATTCTGAGAAAGGTTCTGGGAACAAGCGCTATCGAGACCATGCCAAAGCGTGGCTATCGCTTCTCGGCTGATGTGCAGGAAATACGAAGCGAGGAAACCAACTTCATTCTGGAAAGACAGACCGTATCGCGCATCCTGATTGAAGAGGAAGCAGAGATCGAGAACTCATTTACCTCAGGCCTGCCTGAAGCCGTAGGCAAAGCGAGCGGCAGCCAGGTAGTTGCTCCGCCTGAAGCCTTGAGCGACAAGCCGAGAATCTTGCAGGCCAGACCCATTGCGCCAGGTATGCTCGCCGCCATCACCGAGCATAAGAAACGGGTCGCGCTCGCAGGCGTGACAGCGATCGTGGTGGTGACGGGCATTGCGCTTTTCATGTTCAGGAGCCAGGCGAAGCGAAAGTCGGCGGAAGCTTTCCAGAAGATCAGCATCAGCAGGCTCACGGACATCGGCAGGGTTGCCTTCCCAACCATTTCACCCGACGGCAAGTACATAGCCTATGTGTCGCTTGATGACGAAGACCACAAGAGTATATGGGTTAAGCACCTCCCGACAGGCAGCGCTACGCAAATCGTTCCCGCCATCGCTAAGGTGAGCTATGAATCACTCCTGTTTTCGCTCGACGGCAATTACATTTATTTCAATCGCAACGAAAAGGGGCCGCCTAACACGCTTTTTCAAGTGCCCGTGTTGGGAGGCGTTGCGAGAAGATTGATAGAAAATGTGTGGGGGGCTGTCACTTTTTCTCCTGACAGCAAGCGCTTGGCCTTCATACGCGCCGATTGGAAAAAAGGAGAACACACATTGATCGTTGCCAATACCGACGGCACCGATGAGCAGACGCTGGCTACGCGCAGATCACCCGATTACTTTAATGTTTTTGGGATAGGACCTGCATGGTCGCCCGATGGCAGGACAATCGCCTGTAGCGCAGGGACTCAATCCGATGATCAGCAGTATCTGGTTGAAGTGCGTGTCGAAGATGGATCAGAAAGATTCATCTCCTCTGAAAGGTGGGATTCGGTTGGCCAGCTCGTCTGGGTTGCAGATGGTGCCGGGCTGGTATTCTTTGCAAGAAAGCAACCGTCATTGCCTCAGCAGATCTGGTATCTATCTTATCCGCAGGGCGAGTTGCGAAGCATCACCAATGACTTGAGTGCTTATCAGTGGCTCGCTGTAACGGCAGACTCCAGCATGCTTGTCGCACAACGAGGGGAATTGATCTCAAATATCTGGATTGCGCCAGGCGACGGCGCAACCTCGCCTGTCAACGGCGAATCCATCGCCGTTGACACAGGCCGCGCCAAGCAGATTACCCTGGGGGTCGGTAAAAACGACGGCTTCTACGGTATCTGCTGGACGCCCGAAGGCAAGATCATCTACTCGTCGGATGCCAACGGCAATCGAGACCTGTGGATTGCGGACGCGGACGGGACGAATCAAAGACAGCTAACCATCAATGCAGGGAATTTCAATGCCTATCCATCCGTTTCAACCGATGGGCGTTATATCGTGTTCTCTTCCAACCGCGCCGGCGCTCAAAATATCTGGAGGATGGACGCCGATGGCCGCAACTCCAGGCAATTAACCCGCGGCAGGGGTGAATACCATTCCTCTCTATCGCCTGATGGACAGTGGGTAATTTATGAATCCGGGGAGTCCGATTGGCATCTATGGAAGGTGCCGATTGACGGCGGCGAGCCTGTACAACTGACACCCTTTCAAGCCGGCAAGCCGGTCGTTTCGCCCGATGGAAAATTGATCGCTTATGGCTACTTCGATGATCAGATGAATCTGCCCTGGAGAGTTGGCATCATGCCCTTTGAGGGAGGGCCGATGCGAAAAAGCTTTCCCGCCCACTTTCGAAGTTACGTTCGATGGGCCGCCGATGGGCAGTCGCTCAGGTACATAGATGAGAATCACGTCTCAAATATCTGGAGCCAACCGCTCGGGGGCGGTCCGCCGAAACGCTTGACCAACTTCAAGGAGATGAGAATCTATTATTTCGATTGGTCGCGTGATGGTAGATGGCTGGCCTGCGCCCGCGGCACGGCGAACTCCGATGCTGTGATGATACACGACCTACAATGAGGAACGGATACGATCCCTTTCAACTTCACAGCCTCTTGCCGTCTCCAGGTTGCGGAACTGAAGTTCGTAAACTCCAAACCCCTGGGCTCTACCTCTGCGCCAGCCGCATCCAGGTTCTGCGCGTTCGCAAATGATTACAAAAGAGAGAGTCAGAAAAACCGACAAACGATTTTTCTGAGCAAAAGAGTTCGTTTCATTTCAACGAAATCTCCTGCAAATCTTTGGTGAGGGTGAGTTGTTTGGTTTGCAGATTGATTTCGGCAATTTGATTTTTGCCGTCCGATTTATAGATGAAGATGAGCGCATCACCGCGCCTCGTTTCGTGAAGAACCGCTTGTACATCATTGATGAGTTCCGTGTAATTGAAGCCCGAAGCGTCCGAAAGCGCGATGGTCGTCAGATCATTTGCTGTAAGGCGTTTGTCATTATCCGTGTCGGCTTTGATAACGCGATAGCAAATCCATTTCACTGCCTGGTCCGATTTTTCATGGGCTCGGTCTTCGCTTTGTTGTGCGGCGTTTTTCGCTGGCGCGTTGGCCGGTTTCGCTGGCGCGTTTTCATTCAAGTTTTTAGTCGATGAAATCAAATAGTCATGGGTTGGGAAAAGCAGATGACTCGATTTATCTACGATATTGACGAAAAGATAATTGCGCGTATAACCGCCCTCCGAACCTTTCGATGAATATTCACGTTCTTGCGGCGTACTGATTGCAGCCATCAAATAATCTGTTCCGGTTAGCTCTTGAAATGCGCCGAGTTGCAGTTTCGCTGACTCAGAATTTGCCCCTACGGCATTAGTTGGCTGATCCGAAGTTCTGTTAACAGCAGGCACGCCTCTGGTTCCGCCACAACTCAGATTAAAAAGAGAGAAGAACAAAACAAAGAGCAAGAGAATGAGTGACCGTTTTTTCATATTCGCACAACGCCTTTTCTTCAAAGCCTTTGCGCCATGTCGCGCGCAAAGTAAGTCAAAATCATGTCCGCGCCAGCCCGTTTGATGCTCGTTAAAGATTCTGCGACGACGCGCTGTTCGTCTATCCAGCCCAACTGAGAGGCCGCTTTTATCATGGCGTATTCGCCCGAAACTTGATAAGCGGCAAGCGGTACATCGAATCGCTCACGCACGGCGCGAATAATATCTAGATAAGGCAGAGCCGGTTTGACCATTAAAATATCTGCGCCCTGTTCAAAATCAAGCTCGGCTTCGCGCATCGCTTCCCGCCCATTTGCAGGGTCCATCTGATAGCCGCGCCGGTCACCAAATTGCGGCGTTGATTGCGCTGCTTCTCGAAACGGCCCGTAAAACGCCGAAGCGTATTTCACCGCGTAAGACATAATGGGAATATTCTCGAACCCTGCCGCATCAAGCCCTTCGCGAATCGCTTCGACAAAACCGTCCATCATATTCGAGGGCGCGATGATGTCAGCACCCGCTTCGGCTTGCGCGACGGCCGTCTGCACCAACAGATCAAGCGTTGGGTCGTTTAGCACTTCGCCGTCTTTGATAACTCCGCAATGTCCGTGATCGGTGTATTCGCACAAACAGTTGTCGGCGATGACCAGCATATCCTTGACTTCGCTTTTGACGGCACGAATGGCGCGTTGCACGATGCCCTCTTCAGCGTACGCCTCACTGCCTACTGCGTCTTTTTCATCAGGAACACCGAATAGAATTACTGAGCGAATGCCGTCGCTTTTTGCGGCTTGGGTTTCGCGCACCAGTTCATCAACCGAGAGGTTGAAGCAGCCGGGCATAGAGGAAATTTCGCGCCTGATGGCTTCGCCTTCGCAAACAAAGAGCGGGTAGATGAAATCATCCGGCGAAAGCCTGGTTTCTCTGACCATTGCGCGAATTGCTTCCGTACGTCGCAATCTTCTGGGGCGTTGAATAAAGCTCATTGTTGAAACTCCAGATCTTTTTTCGATTATTTTTTGGCGCGCTTATTCTACACACCTATTGACCGCTATCGAAAGGGGAAAGATTTGAAGAAAATAAGTCTTCGCAGACGCTCTATGACCAGCACTCTCAGATCACGCTATACAAACGCGAGCGAGAATCTTTGAAGCATGTTCACTCTCAGGTTTTGCAAAATGTTGCGGTACGCCTTGATCTTGCGGTCAAAGCCTTCTTTCGCAGAGAAGCAAAGCAACTGGCAACGGCGCAGCGCAATCTTTCCAAGCAAGAGCAGGGTAAGCCTCCACAAGCGAATCGTCGTAAAGTAGTTTCTCGCGTTCACAAGCGCATCAAGTTCAGAGAACGGACTCTATCCATCAAGAGTCTCGGAAGCTTGTGAATCGGTTTGGCATCAGCTGTGTTGAGGATTTGAAGGTCAATCGAATGATGCAAATCATTGTCTCGCCAAAAGATCGCCGTCGCGGCGTAGTCTGGATTTTTTCAGCAATTGTTCATGAAAGCGGAAGAAGCTGTACGAACGGTGGTTGCTGTAAACCCAGCTTACACAAGTCAAGGCTGTAGCCAGTGTGGTCATCGCCAAAAGATGCCGCTCAGTAGTCGAAGATATATTTGTCCCTGCTGTCATCTTGAAATCAACCGCGACGTAAACGCTGCTAAAAATATCCATGCTCTGGGACTACAAAGCATCAGGCTACGGCTCAAAATTTTTGTGCATGGCTTGAGTTTTTTCGCCTCAAAGGGAGAGAAGCATATTGTCGATTGCATAGACAGCGGAAGTAGCTTTTTGTCCCACGATGGGACGTAATGGTAGTGTCATTGGCTTGGCGTAATACTGTAGCGGGTCTTGCGCCTCTATTTTATGCTCGTGTATTTGCTCAGGCTCTTTTTGTGTGGCTTTATCCTGCGGCAAGCAACATACAAATTCCTTATTATAGCTTTTAAGAAAATGTTTTTCCGGCGAAATGCCCGTTGCCTTGTACGGGCGGGCGTCTCTGCCCGCCCCTCGGTGAAATTTTGGCGAATTTTGAGGAGGGGCGACCACAGAGGGTCGCCCGTACA
>JANMSG010001077.1:0-1822 GCA_031389065.1 Acidobacteriota bacterium
ACAACAAAATCGTAAAAGGATGAACGAGGCTTTCAAACTGGGAAGCTAAAATCATGTACATGAAAATCACGGAGAGCAAAAAAGCCCAGATAAATTCATAAAAGGTGCGCTCCAACTCTTTTGCGCGACCCGATACTGCCGTTGAATAAGCGGCTGGCAGATTCATATTCTTGACTTCGTTGCGGAGCGCTTCCAGGCGGTCGGCAAGCGCATACCCAGGCGCTACAGAGGCGCGCAAGCTTACCTGGCGCTGGCGATCCAGACGGTCTATACGCGAAGGCGCTTTGACGGACGCAATCTTTACGAGATTGTCGAGTCGCACCAGCCCATTTTTTTGACTCGGAACAAAGAGGCGCGAGATCGTCGCCGCGTCGTTGCGATCGCCATTCTTGACGCGCAGTTGAACATCATAATCGTCGTTTACACCTGAGTCACGAAAACGCGATACCTGCTGGTCGCCGCCTACCATCAAACGCATGGCTACAGCGATGTCCTCAATTGCCACACCCAGATCGGCGGCGCGCGCCCGATCAATGTGAATCTGCATTTCCGGCTTGTCGAGTTTGAGCGAAACGTCTGCGTCAACGATGCCAAGCTCCGGCGCTTTCTGTCTCAATTGATCTGCATAGAGGAACAAACCTTCGAGGTCTGGGCCGCGGAATACGAAATCTATTTCAGAAGGCCCGCCGCCAAGGTTGAACGACTGCGCGTTGCGAACCGAACCACGAACGTCTTTATACTTTCTCAACCGATTACGCACTTCGCTCATCACGTCGCGTTGCGAGTAATTGCTGCGGAACGCCTCAAGCGGGGCACCCTTTTTCAAGCCGTTCCACAATCGCGCAAAGGTGAATGTGCGTTCTTCGATAGGGGTAATTCTGACATACATATTCCCATTATTGACGCCGCCGCCGAAACCGCCGCCGGCGTTTGCCAGTATCAACTCGACTCCGGGAGTTGACAGAATCTCTTTTTCAATGACCTGCATGGTCGGATTCATGGCTTCCAGACTGGTGCCTTCACGGGCTGTCACGTTGACATCGAACTCTGATTCATCAACGTCGCTGGGAATGAAATCCTGTTTGACGATTTTATAGAGCGGCACCGACGAGAGGATGACCGCAATCGCCAAACCCGCCATGATAACTCTGTGGTGCATACACAAGGTCAGCATCCAGGTATAAGTGCGGTCAATAAGTCCATAAAATCCGCTGCGTGATTTCGCTTCGTCATGCTTGGCATCTTCAGCCCTGAGCATACGCGCACTCATCATCGGCGTGAGCGTGAATGAAACGACCAGGCTCACCATAATTGCTACGGCAGCCGTAATACCGAATTGATAGAGGAAACGACCCGATATGCTCGACATGAAAGAGACCGGCAAGAAGATGACCACGAGGCTGAAAGTTGTCGCCATAACCGCCAGTCCGATTTCCGCCGTAGCGGCGCGTGCCGCCTCAAAGGGACGCATCTTCTTCTCTTCGATGAAGCGGAAGATGTTTTCCAAAACCACGATGGCGTCGTCAATGACCACCCCGACCATCAAGACAAGCGCCAGCATGGTGACCGAATTGAGCGTAAAATCCAGCGCCCGCATCATGCCAAACGTAGCGATTACCGAGGTTGGGATTGCGATACCGGCAATGACCGTGGCGCGCCAGTTGCGCATAAAAAGAAAGACCACCAGACACGCTAAAATACTGCCCAGCACCAGGTGCAGATTGATTTCGTGAAGCGCCGCGTTAATGTAGCGCGACTGGTCGCGGATAATTTCCAAACGCACGTCGGAAGGGATTTGTGCTTTTACCTTCTCAAGATTCTC
>JANMSG010001105.1:0-5598 GCA_031389065.1 Acidobacteriota bacterium
GATGAACGCCAGATCGCCCCGCGAAAGTTTTCTGCACTCTTCAGCCGCCATTCATTCGTATATACTATTTGTCTTCAATAAGCCCTTTTTGATGAGAGGACTCTGCATTTTTCCATCACGTGAAGAAATAATTATGAAAGAACTGGCTATCGAAACCTCTCGCCTGACACGCAAGTATGGCAATCTCTGTGCCGTTGATACCCTCAATCTCGAAGTGCCGCGCTGTAGTATCTACGGTTTTCTCGGTCCGAATGGAGCAGGCAAAACGACAACCATACGAATGCTGCTGGGGTTGATTCGACCTGATGAAGGCGAAGTAAAACTGCTTGGAGAGCCATTCAAAAAGCATCGTCTTTCCTTATTAAGACGCGTCGGCTCGCTGGTTGAGAATCCTTCGCTCTATTTACATCTGACCGGCAGAGAGAATCTGGAAATAACGCGACGATTGCGCGGCGTAGAGCGCAAACACATGGCTCGTGTGCTGGGCATCGTCAATCTTGAAAAGGATGCAGACCGCAAAACGCGCGAATATTCCATGGGTATGCGGCAGCGCTTGGGACTGGCTCTTGCATTGCTCAGCGAGCCTGAGTTGCTGATTCTTGACGAACCTACGAATGGGCTTGATCCGGCCGGGATTCACGAAATGCGTGAATTACTTCGTCGCCTGCCTGCCGAACAGCAAATCACCATCTTTCTTTCCAGCCACCTTTTGAGTGAAGTTGAACAGATCGCAACTCATCTGGGCATTGTGCAAAACGGCAAGCTTTTATTTCAAGGGTCTCTTGAAGCGTTACAAGCCCAGCGGCAGGTATGCGTTGCTCTGGAGGTTGACCAGCCCGAAATGTCATCGAGCATTTTAAGCAAAGCAGGATGGACAGTGCAGAACCACGAAAATCAGCGACTCAATGTTACGGCCAATAGTCGGGCGGATGCCGCAGCCGTCAACAGGTTGCTTGTCAATCAAGGCGTAGAGGTGTTCTACCTCAATCTGGAAAGCCCAACTCTTGAAGAGACATTCTTGAATATGACAAGGGAAGGCAACAGCAAAGAACAGGGGATGGCTTGATGCATTTGAAATATATATTTCGAGCGATGAGCGCAGAGCTATTGAAACTGAAACGCACAGTGGCATTGCGTGTGGCAGTCGTTGCTCCTATGGTTGTGGTGGTTGTGATGTTTCTGGTGTTTCATCAACGTCAACAGGCAGGAGCAACAGGCTTCGACTTGTGGTTCAGATTTTCAAAAGAAATCATGGGGCTATGGGCGCTCTTAATGCTGCCGCTCTTCGTCACGCTGGAGGCCGCACTGCTTGGCGCGCTGGAGAGTTCGGAAAAGAACTGGAAACATCTTTTTGCCCTGCCCATTCCTCGCGGCGCTATCTATTCGGCAAAAATCATCACCACGATTGGCATCATAGGGCTCAGCAAAATCGTCCTTTTGGTCGGGACCATCGGTGCGGGAATGATTCTGGGGTACTTAAAACCTGATTATCAACTTTCCCTGTCAAGTTTCCCCTTCCGGCAGACATTGCAGATGTATCTGACAACGTATCTATTAAGCTGGATGATGATTACCATTCAAATGTGGGTCAGTGTGCGGTGGCAAAGTTTTACCATCAGCGTCAGCACAGGAATCTCTGCGACGGTATTCGGCTATATGCTGATTAACTCTGCGAAGTGGGGCAGAATCTATCCCTGGACGCTTCCGGTGAATGTTTTGGTGGCGAATGGAAATATCACTCGCGCCTTGATGATCAGCCTGATCGGCGGACTCCTCATAGCCATCCTTGGAGGATTAGAGTTTATTCGCCGCGATGTCGCTTGAGGCTTTTTGGGGGATGTAGTAAATCAATAAGGATAGTTGAGCGGAGGTCTTTGACTTTCCCAGCCTGCTTTGCAACGTCGGGCGAACTGATTTCTGTCCGACTACTGCTCAAGATAAGTCTTAGGCTGTGCAACGATAATAAAGTACAGATCTCAAGACCGTAGGAACAAACAACCCCTACAGATCACCTTGAGAAACAAGAAAACCGCTTTTGATTTTAATGACTGCCAACCAGATTTGTTAAAGCAAGTCATAATTGTATTTGAAAATATAACCTTTTTCTATTTATTATCTCCATTCCGAACTTCACCCAGCCGATACGAAAACATCTGGAACGCGCGGGAAGTTTTGTGCGTAAAGCAAAAGTCGAAACTCAATCTACGTTGAAAACTCTAGAGTAGCAGTGGACAATTACAGAAAGAAGGTGGATATTTTATCTTTTATACCCTTCACTGCATTCATTTTCGAGAGGAGCCAAAAATCATGACCAGACTGTTTCTATTATTTTCTCTATTGCTAGCTGTGTCCGTTACGGCTTTTGCGCAAACCGCTACGCCTTTGCTTTTGCAAAAGCCAACGCTTAGCAAAACTCACCTGGTATTTGTTTACGCTGGCGATTTGTGGATTGTCGGGCGCGAAGGCGGCAACGCGAAACGGCTGACAACAGGCGTTGGCACAGAGACCAACCCGGTATTTTCGCCGGACGGAAATCAAATTGCCTTCGACGGCGAATATGACGGCAATACGGATGTATACATCGTTCCTGCTGCAGGCGGCGTGCCGCGCCGTTTGACTTATCATCCGGGCACAGATGGCGTGGCGGGATGGACTCCTGACGGCAAACAGATTCTTTTTCGTTCCGGGCGCAGCAGTTATTCAAATTTCGCTCAACTCTTCACCATAGGACTCGATGGCGGCTTGCCGTCGCACGTTCCTCTGCCGATGGCTCTCGAAGGCTCTTATTCGCCAGATGCTACACGCATCGCGTATCAACCGCTGACCCAATGGCAGCCCGATTGGAAGCGTTATCGTGGCGGGCAAACGCCTTCCATCTGGATTGCGAAACTTGCGGATTCAAGCATAGAAAAACTTCCGAAAGAGAACTCGAAAGACTTCGCCCCGATGTGGATTGGCGACAAAGTATATTTTCTTTCTGATCGTAACGGCGCGACAACGCTTTTTGCTTATGACACCAATTCCAAGCAGGTGTCGCAACTCGTCAACAACACAGGTCTCGATATAAAATCGGCATCCGCAGGACCGGGCGCAATCGTCTATGAACAATTCGGCGCAATCAATCTCTTTGATTTGAAATCGGGCAAAACCAACAAAGTCAATATCACACTCAATGCCGATTTACCTTCGGTTCGCCCGCGCTTTGAAAGAGTAGGCACTCGCCTCAGCAATATCGCGATTTCGCCAAGCGGCGCAAGAGCTGTCTTTCAAGCGCGCGGCGAAATCATCAGCGTTCCGGCAGAAAAAGGCGACCCGCGCAATTTGACCAGCACCACGGGCGTGATGGAACGCGACCCCGCCTGGTCGCCCGATGGCAAATGGATTGCCTATTTTTCCGATGAATCGGGCGAATACGCTTTGCATTTACGCGATCAAACAGGCATGGGCGAAGTCAAAAAAATATCCTTGCCGCCGACTTTCTATTATTCGCCAACCTGGTCGCCTGACAGTAAGAAAATTGCTTTCTACGACAAGAAAATACAACTCTGGTATCTCGAAATTGATAAAGGCACGCCCATTAAGGTTGATAGCAATCCCGTAGGTTTTAACGATGACGTGATGACCCCGAATTGGTCGCCGGACAGCAAATGGATTGCCTACTCCAAACAACAGGCAAATCTCCTGCGCGCCATCTTCCTCTACTCGCTTGCAACCAGCAAAGCGCATCAAATCACCGACGGAATGAGCGATGCGCGCTACGCTGTATTCGACAAGAGCGGTAAGTATTTATACTTTACAGCAAGCACCAACCTTGGGCCATCCATCAGCTTCGCCGATCTTTCAGGCATTGCCAATCAGCCGACCCGAGACCTCTATGCAGTCGTTCTCAGAAACGATATTCCTTCGCCGCTTGCACCCGAAAGCGACGAAGAAAAAGTCCAGCCTGAAAAGAAAGACGAAGCGAAACCTGCGGATAAACCCGCCGATGATAAGAAGCCCGAAGAGAAGGCTGAAGAGAAGAAGCCGGAAACGGCTCAAACTCCGGCCGCTCCACCCGCAAAGAAAGAGCCAGAGCCAACTCGCGTTGACCTGGAAGGCATAGACCAGCGTGTCATCTCGCTGCCAATTCCAACGCGCAATTATCTAGGTTTATTTACCGGCAAGACAAACAACATCTTCATTCTGGAAGCGCCGCCGGCAGGAACCACGGCTGGCCCTCCTGGTTTTATCCTTCACAAGTATGACCTGGAGAAACGTAAACTTGATAAAGTTCTCGAAGGCGTGTCGGCTTTCGACATCTCTTTCAACGGCGAGAAAGCGCTCTATCGTCAGGGACCGAATTGGTTGATCGCTGGCGTCGCGACGCTCGGCGCGCCGATGCCGCCAGGTGCGCCCGGTGGTCCAAATATTTTGCGGGTCGGAGAGATGGAAGTCTTCGTTGACCCGAAAGCCGAGTGGAAGCAGATGTATCACGAAATCTGGCGCGGCGAACGTGACTTCTTCTATGACAAGAACGCCCACGGGCTTAATTTGCAGGAGGCGGAAAAACTCTATGCCCCTTATCTGGAAGCCGTAGCGCATCGCTCGGATTTAAATTACCTCTTCACAGAGATGCTCAATCAATTGACCATCGGGCATATGTTCATCAACGGCGGCGATGTGCCGCGTGCGAACTTCGTACCCGGCGGCTTACTGGGTTGCGATTACGCAATCGAAAACGGGCGCTATCGCTTTGCGCGAATTTTCAATGGCGAGAACTGGAACCCGCAATTGCGCGCCCCGCTCACACAACCGGGCGTCAACGTCAAAGTAGGCGAATACCTACTGGCTGTTGGGGGTCGCAATGTCACAGCCACTGACAATGTTTATCAGTTATTTGAAAGCAAAGCCAACAAGCAGGTATTGATTAAAGTCGGTCCCAATCCGGACGGCACGGGGGCGAGGGAAGTGACGGTGGTTCCGGTTGCCAATGAATCGGGTTTAAGAAATCTTGCTTGGATCGAATCGAATCGTCGCAAAGTTGACCAGATGAGCAACGGGAAACTGGCCTACATCTATATGCCGAACACGGCTGGCGCGGGCTATACGAGCTTCAATCGCTACTTCTTCGCACAGACCAACAAGGAAGGCGCGGTCCTTGACGAGCGCTTCAACAGTGGCGGTTTGCTTGCCGATTATGTGGTTCAACATCTGAGCCGTCAACTGCTCAGTTTTATTCATTACCGCGAAGGGGTAATGGATGTGCCGGTTCCGGCAGGCGCGATCTACGGGCCCAAAGCGATGCTCATCAACGAACTTGCCGGTTCGGGCGGCGACGCCATGCCTTGGTACTTCCGCAAGATGAAGCTTGGTCCAACGATAGGTAAACGGACATGGGGCGGACTCGTCGCTTCCTTCCGCCTGCCGGAATTGATGGATGGCGGATCTGTGACCGCGCCTGATGCCGCAATTTATGGACTCAACGGCGAATGGGAAGTCGAAAATGTTGGCGTTCCCGCTGACATAGAGGTTGAATTCGACCCGGCGGCCTGGAGACAGGGACGCGACCCGCAACTCGAAAAAGCCATAGAGTATTTGCTCGACGAGATTAAGAAGAAT
>JANMSG010001112.1:0-4110 GCA_031389065.1 Acidobacteriota bacterium
TTACTGCCAATGGATTCGATATGGCGCGCAATCAATTCTTCCGGAGTTAATTTTTTGTCATCTAGGGAGGCAAAGCTGAATGAGCAGAAACTAAAAACAACAACCGTGAGAAGGCATATTGCCGAACGATATTTGAAATGAATCATCAACTTATGCTCCTTTAAAAAATATTTTTTGAATGACACTTTTAATGCTCAAAATGAGGTTTGTCAATTCGTTCCTCGATGCCTGATTACTTTCTTGCCACTAAAAAAATGGTGAGCTAATATCTTTGCAGACTCTCGTGTAACAATTCAGGAGGAAAGAATTATGAAAAGGATATTATGCGCGATGATGTTTTGCGCGATGGTTATATCCGCAAGTCAGCTAGCCTGGGCGCAAAGCGCTCGTGAAGTCACGATTGAACCCGAAACGAAATTCAAAGTCACTCTGCAAACGCAACTCAGTTCCAAACTCAGCGAAGTTGGTGACACGGTTGTCGCAAGTATTGACGAGCCTCTCTATGTAAATGGTGAACAGATTGTTTCCAGAGGCACGGAAATTCATGGCAGAGTCACTGCCGTGAAAGCTGCGGGTCGTCCTCATAAAACAGGGCAGATGTCCATTATTTTTGACCGCATAACTATGCCTTGGGGACAAGAGCCTATCTCAGTCGTTCTCACATCGGTTGATGATTGGGATAACGACAAGAAACTGAAAACCAATGATGAAGGTAAAGTGAGCGGCGGCAAGCAAGGCGAAAAGACAGTGGATAATATGATTCGCGGTGGCTCGCTTGGTGGTGCGACAGCCGGCATTATTATACTTTCAGGAGGCGGCGGTGCTGCGGGCGCGGGGGCGCTTGGCGGCGGATTGCTTGGCGGAGTGCTCTTAACGAAAGGTGCAGAAGTTCGCCTGAACCCTGGCACAATGTTCAGACTCAAATTCATCAAGCCATTAATATTGCCTGTTGCAAACTCCTCTGGAGTAAGACCTCAAACGGATGAATTTGACAGACCCGTTGTCAAGAAACCCGGTGAGAAAAATTAAATATAGATAATCCTTAAAGATGAATTTCTCGTAAGAGCGCAAAGAACCGGGTAGTGTCGGGCGTTTCTTTGCGCCTCTGTTTTTGATCCAACAGATTGATTATTCTTCAACGGAGAACCAGCTATGTGGCGACGTACAAAACGACTGATAAATTCATACCTCGACAACCTGATTGAAAAAACCAGCAGTCCTGACAAAGACATTCGCGCTTTGACAAGAGGCGAAGTAGCGCGGCTCAATGAATACGAAGTTCAATCAAGAGCCTCTGTGAAGCTATTTGAAAAAGAGATGGCTGAAATTGATTTAAAAATTTTGGCGCTCGCCGAACGCGAGAAAATTTTTCGCGGAGATGGGAACAATCTCAACGCCGACCGAGCTGCAGAAACGATTCAAGCGCTCGCGGCGCAACGCGATTTGTTGAAACAACAGATTTCGGAAGCCGGAGCCGCTGCCGAAAAAGCGAAAGCCTTACGCGAAGAACGCAAAGTGCAAGGCACAGAGCTTGCCAATGACATGTATCTGACAGAGATGCGCGAAAATATCGCTTCGGTAAATTCCGGGTTTGGTGTGGGCGACCCGGCTTCGACCATTGATGAGATGCGGTCGCGTTTGAGTCGCACTTCGATTCCGAGCCTTGATGCGCAAGTTGCAGATGCTGACAGGGAATTGAACTCTTTACAATCGAAATCAAAGATTGACGATGTGCTGGCGCGATATAAAAATCAGTTGAGCGATGTTCCACCGCTTGAAACCAAACTACCGCAACCTACACAAACCCAAACCCCAGATACCTCCTCGCCGAATCGTGTTCAAGATGAAGAGAAACCACAAGAAAAAACCTTAGGTCGTTCTGATGGTTCCATACGTCCAATTGATTAACCAAATGCTGTACTTCAAAAGTTAAGCTGTAGTTGAAATGCGTTGCGATGCCCAATCACTGACTTTTATATTTTCCATTTTTCGAACTCCGGTTCGACTACATTCTTATAACAGGTAGGACAGATACTGTGGCTGAATCGGGTATTGGTATGTTGAGAGATGTAGGCGTCTACGGTCTGCCAATAGTTCTCGTCATTGCGTATGTTTTTACAGTACGAGCAAATCGGCAGGAACGCTTGTAGGGTTTTGACCTCAGCCATCGCTGCCTGCAACTCAAGAACTAATTGCTCGCGCCGCTCTTGTTCCTGCTTACTCTGAGTGATATCACGCGCGACGGCATAGATAATTTGATGGTCGAGATCCGACACTGAATTCCAGAGCAGCCATTTGTATGAGCCATTTTTACAGAGGTAGCGATTTTCAAAGGTGCGCGCTTGCCCACCTGACCTGACCGAACTGTTTTGCTTAAGGGTGCGCTCGCGGTCATCGGGGTGGACGAACTCGATGAATGGTTTCGAAAGCATTTCCTCAAGGGAAAACCCTAATGTCTTCTCCCAGGCATGGTTAAGCCGCTTGAAGTAGCCGCTGAAATCAAGAAAACAGAGCATATCAATTGAGACTGCGAAGAAGCGCTCTTCTATTTCAAGTTCCCATTTTTTCGTCTGGTCCTTGTAAAGTGCCAGTTCGATGTTGGCTCTCAGTTCCCATGCCGGAAACGGCTTCACAAGATAACCGGTAGGCGCTGTCAAGGTAGCCCGTTGCAAAGTAGCATCATCCATATATTCGGTCACGAAGATAATCGGTATCGCCCAGCGCTGACGAATTTCTGCGGCGGCTTCGATGCCGTCTAGATCGCCTTTGAGCACGATTCCCATTAGCACCAGGCTCGGCCTAATTTGCTCGGTGAGGGCGATTGCTTCTCGCCCTGAAGATGTGATTCCCGACACTTCATACCCGAAGCCAGCAAGCTTTGACTCTAGTTCCCTGGCGATGAGGATCTCATCATTCACGATAAGAATTCTACGATTAACCATCGCTTGATTACCTCTTCTCTGGGCATCGATGTTGGGTGAAAGCGATCAGAAACATTGGACAAATGTCGGTAATCACTTCCCAAAGACATCAGGTAGGTCTAATTTTAATCAGAAAGGTAGCGCCACTGTCAATTCATGATACTTGAGTGAGTGTTAGCTTTCACTAAACTCAGTGGTCTCTGGAGGGTAATTTTCAAAGAAGGCACGGAGCTTCTTTGACCGCGAAGGATGGCGCAGTTTTCGAAGCGCCTTAACTTCAATCTGTCTGATGCGTTCTCTGGTTACAGCGAAATGCTGTCCCACTTCTTCTAGAGTGTGTTCATTACCGTTTGGTCCTAGCCCGAAACGCATTTTGATTACTTTCTCTTCGCGAGGCGTCAGCGATTTCAAAACCTCATCCGTCACTTCTCGCAGGTTCGATGAGATCATGGCTTCGGCAGGATTGGTGATTACTTTGTCTTCAATAAAATCGCCCAGATGGGAATCGTCTTCTTCACCGATAGGCGTTTCAAGCGAGATCGGCTCTTGAGCGACTTTCATTACCTGACGCACCTTATCGACAGGCATATCCATCTGCTCTGCGACTTCTTCGGGACTAGGCTCGCGCCCTAATTCCTGTACGATAGCGCGTGAAATGCGAATCATCTTGTTGATGGTTTCGATCATGTGAACAGGGATACGGATGGTGCGCGCCTGGTCAGCGATGGCGCGGGTAATTGCCTGACGAATCCACCACGTCGCATAGGTCGAAAATTTATAGCCACGTCGCCATTCAAATTTATCAACAGCTTTCATCAAGCCGATGTTGCCTTCTTGAATCAAGTCTAAAAATTGCAGCCCACGGTTGGTGTAGCGCTTGGCAATCGAAACCACAAGTCGCAAGTTCGCTTCAATGAGTTCGCGTTTGGCGATATTGGCTTCATATTCGCCGCTGATGATTGCCGCCAGTGCACGTTCAATCTCCAAGGCGCTGATGTGCCATTGTTCTTCGAGTTCTGAAAGCTTGCGTTCTGCATCGCGCAGGTAGCGCTTCAACTCTCTTTCGTCTTCATTCCATTTCTTTTTTTCCAGCGCCCGTTTGGCTTTTTCAATGCCGCATTTTGCTTCATGAATTTGAGCGGCGCAATCGCGCACGATTGCCGTTAATTTGTCATGTTGTTGCAGAGAC
>JANMSG010001124.1:0-8581 GCA_031389065.1 Acidobacteriota bacterium
CCGCGCCGCGCCGTCGTCGGATGGCTCATCGCTTTCAATCCGTAAATAAACAAAACGGACGCGACGAGATATGTAATTTCGATTAAATACATAGTTGATGCGAATCAAGGGTTGAAAATTAACCATGTTGAAAACAAAGGGATTACAAAATCGACATTTTACTCTTTGTCATAATTCAGTCTATAAGTTGTTGGTTCTTAACATCTGATTTCAACCCTTGATTCGTATTTTTAGAGTTAAAATTCGGATAGAAGGAAATCCACTCTTATTCTAGCTTAGATACTCTGGGTTGTTCCTGAGAAGGTTTAGCTTTTGCGCTAAAGCAGATTCTCGATACCTATTTATTGGTATGGAAAAGACTTTCAAGAAACAAACAAGACAAGGCACACGCTCCTCAACTGCTCAAGAAACGCGCGCCTTGTAACAAGCTATTCAGATGAAAAATTCAACCGACCGTGATGAACGATTCGCAAACGATATTATTTGCCGCCTGCCAGTTTCCCGATAAGCGTGAATAATGGCATGTACATAGCGATGACGATTGTGCCAATGGTTACGCCTAAGAATAGAATCAGCGCGGGTTCCATCAAACTGAGCAAGTTTGCGACTGCCGCATCAACTTCTTGTTCATAAAAGTCAGCAATCTTTGATAACATTGCGTCCATCGCGCCAGTCTGTTCACCAACACCTATCATCTGGCTGACCATAACAGGGAAAATCTGTGTGGCTTTCAAAGGCTCAACGAATGTTTGACCTTGTTCGATGCCTGCGCGAACTTTCAATATCGCTTCAGAAATAATGATATTGCCAGCGGTTCGCGCCGTAATATCAAGCGATTCCAAGATTGGCACGCCTGAACTCATCAAGGTTGAAAGCGTTCTGCTGAAGCGCGCAATAGAGATTTTTCTCATGATTTGACCAATGATCGGCGCTTTCAAAATCATGCTGTCCAGGAAGTGGTGACCTTGATCCGTTTTGTAGTAGGTTTTCAAACTGAAGACTGCTACGCCGATGAAGATTGCCATAAGCCACCAGTAACCAGCCAGAAAGCTCGAAAACGAAACGACCATTTGAGTCAACCAAGGTAATCCTTCACCGGGTCCAAGCAAACCTTCAAAGATGTTTTTGAAGGCTGGTATCACGACAATCATAATGACGGTGACAACCAGGATTGCCATGGCGATTACGGCTACCGGATAGATCAAAGCGCTCTTGACGTCGCTTTTCAATTTCACCATCTTTTCAAGGTAGGTCGAAAGGCGTTGCAAGATAATGTCGAGAATACCACCCGTTTCACCTGCGGCAACCATATTGGAATACAAATGATCGAAGGCGCGCGGATGCTTGGCCATAGAGTCGGCCAGCGTCAGACCCGCTTCAACATCGCCGCGTGTTTGAAAGATAATCTTTTGAAAATATTTATTGTCCTGCTGTTGGCCTAAGATTTCTAGACATTGGACAAGCGGAAGACCTGCATCAAGCATGACAGAGAACTGGCGAGTGAACAGAGCGAGCTCTTTGCTCTTGACCTTTTCGCGCCCGATTTTCGGCAGGCTGATGTCGCGGCCCTTTTCTCTGGCGCTGGTTAAAATAACTTGTTCACGCCTGAGCATGGCTTCAAGCGCACCACGATCCGTCGCTACGCGCTCACCGACTACAATCTCGTTCAATCGGTTGCGCCCCTTAAATACATATGTAGGCATTTTTCACCTTTTACTAGCTTTGGGGGTTAGCGATTAGGGGCAAACTTCAGGTGTTAGTTAGTAGATGTTAGGTGTTAGTGAATGATTATTACATTCTACCTAAAACCTAAAACCAGGCACCTCACACCTATTTTCCGACACGTCCAAGTGGATTGAGGGGTCTTCCTCCTGGCTGTTGAGGCTGTACGGGCTGTCGGTTGGGCATCGGTCTTCCGCTCTGCGGATTAGTTGGCGATTGCATAGCTAACGTTCCTCTGTTAATTAAATCTTGCAATTCGTCTTGATTCCCAGAACGAGTCATCGCCATCTCAAGAGTAATCTGTTTTTTGAAATAGAGCGTCACTAGCGATTGATTAAACGTCGTCATTCCGTATTTTTCTTGACCCGTTTGCATCGTCGAATAAATTTGATGAATCTTATCTTCGCGAATCAGGTTACGAACCGCGGCATTCGGAACCAGTATCTCCATCGCCATAACGCGCCCCTGACCATTGGCTTTGGGCAGCAAGGACTGGGTGACGATGCCTTCTAGAACCATCGAAAGCTGCGTACGAATCTGCGCCTGTTGAGCTGCTGGAAAGATATCAATGATACGGTTGATTGATGAGGAAGCGGAATTTGTGTGCAAGGTTGCAAATGTCAAGTGACCGGTTTCCGCAATTCTCAATGCAGTTTCTGTAGTTTCCAGGTCGCGCATTTCACCGATGAGAACTACGTCTGGGTCTTGACGAAGCGCAGCTCTCAAGGCATTGGCAAACGAGTGCGTATCTGAATTCACTTCGCGTTGATTGACGATGCAGTTTTTGTGACTGTGCAAATATTCGATAGGATCTTCAACCGTAATCATATGCTCGTGGCGCGTGCGGTTGATTTTATCGAACATCGCCGCAAGAGTTGTTGATTTTCCAGAGCCGGTTGGTCCGGTAACCAGAACCAAGCCTCTGGGTTTTTCGCAAAGTTTCTCGATTACGCCAGGCAGCCCCAATTCTTCAAACGAGCGAATCTCGTAAGGGATAGAACGAAAAACCGCACCGACAGCACCGCGTTGATTGAATAGATTCGCGCGAAATCGGGAAAGCCCTTTGATGCCGAATGAGAAGTCGAGTTCGAGATTTTCTTCAAACCTGTGTTTCTGCGCATCGGTTAAAACTGAGTAAGCCACTTGCTTGGTTTCAGCAGGCGATAGCTCAGGATATTCAAGCGGGCGCAACACGCCATGCACACGCACCATTGGCGCTGACTGCGTCGTGATGTGCAAATCCGAACCGCCCATTTCAATCATCTTTCTCAGCAAGTCACTCAAAATTATTTCTGCCATATTCCCCTCTCAGGTTACAGGTTACAGGTTACAGGTTACAGACATGAGCTTTCTGCATTCACTCCCTATCACCTGTTCCCTGTTTCCTGTCACCTACTTAACGGTTTCTCTGACCACTTCTTCAACCGTAGTCAATCCTTGCCTGATTTTTTCAAGGCCGCTCATTCTCAATGTGAGCATACCTTCATCTATCGCTTTGCGTCTGAGTTCCAGCCCCGAAGCGCCGACCAAAATCAATTCTCGCAACTCTTCGGTTATCTCCATGGTTTCATACAAACCAACTCGGCCCTTGTATCCTGTTCCGTTGCAGGTTCCGCAGCCCGCCCCTCTGAAGGCGCGTACTTCTTTCACTTCGCTTGCTGGAAAACCTACATCTATTAAGGCTTCAGCGGGCATTTGAACTTCTGTCTTACAATCTCTGCATACCTTGCGCACGAGTCGCTGTGCCTGAATGAGGTTCACAGAAGTTGCAACCAGGAAAGGTTCGATACCCATGTTCATCAATCGGCTGACGGTTGATGGCGCATCGTTCGTATGCAAGGTTGACAGCACAAGGTGTCCGGTGAGAGCGGCTTTTACGCCGATTTCAGCCGTTTCAAAATCGCGAATTTCACCGACCAGAATAATATTCGGATCTTGTCGCAAGAAGGAGCGAAGCGCAGCGGCAAAATTCAAGCCGATAGACTCTTTCATCTGCACCTGATTGATGCCCGTGAGATTAAATTCAACAGGATCTTCTGCCGTCATGATATTTGTTTCAGAGGTGTTCAAACTTTGCAGCGCAGAATACAGCGTAGAAGTTTTTCCTGATCCTGTTGGTCCCGTAACCAAGACCATGCCGTAGGGTTTGGCAATGTTGCGTTTGAATTTTTCAAGGCTCTCAGCCTCGAAACCTAACTGCGTCATATCGAGTCGCAAGTTCTCTTTGTCGAGCAAACGTAGCACCATCTTTTCGCCAAAGATGGTCGGCAACGTGGAAACGCGAAAATCGAGTTCGCGAGAGCGCCCGTCAAGTTTAACGCGAATCTTAATGCGTCCATCTTGCGGCAAGCGCTTCTCAGCAATGTCGAGACGAGCCATAATCTTCATTCTCGAAGTGAGCGCGTCGCGCATCTTCAAAGGCGGATTCATGATGTTGTAGAGAATGCCGTCCATGCGAAATCTGACGCGAAACTCTTTTTCATATGGCTCTATGTGTATGTCGGATGCGCCGCGTCTGAGAGCATCAACTAAGATGACATTGACCAATTTCACAACCGGCGCGTCATCAGCCATACGCTCAAGATTTTCAAGATCTATTTCATCATCGGCATCTTCAACTTCGAGATTATCGAAATCCGCGCCATATTCGCTTTGAGGTGAGGTGGATTCGGCAACCAGGTCTTCCATTACACGCGCAAGTTCCAGTTCGCGCGAGGTGCCGTAATATTTCGAGATCGCACTGTTGAGAGTAGTTTCGCTGACCACGACAGGTTCAATCGAAAGCCCTGTCATAAATTTTATGTCGTCAATTGCAAAGACGTTTGTCGGATCAACCATCGCCAGCGTCAGCGTCGAACCGACTCTTGAAAGCGGCAAAACTGCATATCTTTCGGCGGTCTCTTGAGGCACCAGATTGACCGCTGAAGGATCCACTTCAAACAGATCAAGGTTGACCGAAGAAACGCCATACTGACGGCTTAAAACGGCTGTCACTTCTTCGTCGGAAAGCATTCCGAGCCTGACCAGCGTGGAAGCCAGTCTGCCGCCATGTACTCGTTGATAATCAAGAGCCTCTTTTAGCTGTTGAGGTGATATTAAATTTTCTCTAAGAAGAGTTTCGCCTAATTTCGCCGACATAATTATTAGTCCCTGCCCACTTTTTGATTCACAGCCGGTACAGTTGGTAACTCAATCAAACTACTTATTCGCGTTAGAATGACTCAAATGGTCAAACAATTGAAAACGCAGCAAAGTTGATGACCTTACATATTTCGGGGTATGCGCTATTGGGGGTTCGGCAGAAGACGACAGATTATGTTCATGCTGAAGGGGCAAGTGCATATGTCGTTCAGGTTTCTCGCTCTTATTTTTATATCAACCTTTTTATCCCAAGCGAAATAGTGGCTGAACTGAAAGACATTTACCTTGTAACATCAGCCCATACTCATGTCAATAATAAAGATGTTGCACATTTCCCGATTGTAAAAACGCCTGTTAAATTAGTTATTCAAAACATGATTTATCGTTATTTTTTGCTGTGAAAGGAAGAACGCGAAACTCTATCATGAAAAAAAATATTGCCAATAAACTTTCGATTTCTGCTCTATGCTTTCTGTTGATACAGGGTCAATTCCTAAGCCTCACGCAAACCATACCAGCCACACAAAAAGCGGCGACAGAACCGACAGAGTCGCGCGTCATCATGATTTCGATTGATGGATTAATTCCTGAATATTACACACAGCCTGCGCAACTGGGGCTTGGCGTGCCAAACCTCACGCTGATGAAACTCGGCGGAGCCTATGCTGATGGCGTTGAAGGTATCTATCCATCAGTCACTTATCCGGCACATACAACGCTCATCACCGGCACACGACCTGCAACTCATGGTATTGTGCAAAACATAATCTTTGAAGCGCCGACGGTGCCGCAAACTCGTGAGTGGTACTGGTTCGCCGACGCCTTGAAATCGCCTACGCTCTGGTCTATCGCCAGGAGGGCAGGGCTGACAACTGCTTCCGTTGGTTGGCCTGTGACCGTGAAAGCGGACATTGATTTCAATATGCCTGAAATTTTTGACCCTGCCGAAAATCCGCCTACGGCAAAACGTACGCTGCAATATTCAACGCCGGGTCTGGTGCAAAAAGCCTTTGCCGCAAACCCAAGCACTGATACAACGACAGACGGAAGACGGACAGCGATCAGCGAGTACATCATCAAAGAGTACAAGCCTCACCTGCTGTTGATTCATCTGGTTGAGTTGGATAGCGCACATCACAAATACGGACCGCGCACACCAGAAGCTCTACAGGTTGCCGAGCGCCAAGACGCGTACATCGGTCGCATCATCGAAGCAACGAAACAAGCGGGTGTTTACGACAAAACAACCTTCATACTGGTTTCCGATCATGGCTTCGCCAGCATTGATAAGAAATATGCTCCAAATGTGACGCTCGTCAAAGAGAAATTGATAACCTTGGACGAAAACGGTAAAGCTACAAATTGGCAAGCAGCGGCTTGGCCTGCTGGCGGGTCTTGCGCCATTGTCTTGCGCGATCCCAACGATAAAGTCACTGCCGCAAAAGTGACGGAAATTTTCAACCGCGTCGCGATGCGAAGCAACAGCCCCCTGAACCGCGTCTTGCTTACACCCGAATTGAAACGCCTGGGAGCGATTCCCGAAGCCCTCCTGATGCTTGAAGGTGCATCGGGCTTTTCATTTGATGAAGCGTTAACCGGGCAAGAGATTCGCGACACAGGCAAAGACTATCGCGGCACCCATGGTTATTTGCCTACACGCGCAGAGATGCGTTCCTCGTTGATTATTTACGGGGCAAAGACAAGAGTCGGTACCAGACTTGCTCTCGCCAAGATGATAGACATAGCGCCAACGGCGGCGGCTCTGCTTGGACTCAGCTTCGAGAATGCGGAAGGCAAAGCCATTGGCGAATTGCTGCTGCCCGGCGTAATTCCTGCGCTGCCAAACACCAGGCGAAAGAAAATTAGTCGCCCGTAATGCAGAGTGGACGGCAAGAGTTCAGGCTTAACTTACAGCAGGCAATTCAAAATAAAACCGTTGACACGGCTAAGCGATTATTTTATAACGGGCAACAGTGACTGCTCCTGTAGACATCACACAAGAAAGAACTAAATTTATAGCTTAAGTTAAAGGACTTAGTAATGAACGCTTCGAATTCTGAGTATGTATTGACCCTCGTTCAACACACATATTGTACAGACTGTATGTGGATTAAGGGAAAAATTACTGATGTATATCACGCTTCAGGAATTGTGCGCGGCGAGAATTCCAAACATTGGCGCGTGAATGTATTGTCCCCGCCTTGGGATAGAGAGGCTCGCAGATCAGAATTTCCGAAAGGATTTTCAACCATAGATGTTCCCGCAATGAAGCTTGAGGTGGACAAAAAAGCTGTGTTTGCAACGCAAGACCCACATTTAATCAGCGAACTTTTAATGAAGATGAAATGGCTGTTGATCAATAGTCACACCAACGAGCAGATACAAGAAGAGATGATAAAAATAGTGAAAAATTGGGACACGACATCGGTCAGCGCAGTCGCCAGCAATGTTGTCTGCGTCACACAATAATTAATACCTGAATAGTAAGTTTTCCATCCGGCATAAGTTATAAAATTCGATGACAGCGATTCGCTTTTGTAAAAGCGAATCGCTGTCATCGTTTCTACGAACGCTCTGCTACTGGCAACGAGAAGCTAATAGCTTGCTCTGCTGTGCCGCAACCGCTTTTATTTGCTCTTCATTCATGGTCAGTAACTGGCGATTCTTCATAATGAATTTGCCGTCAATCATCACGGTCTCCACGTCAGCGCGTTCAGCGGAATAAACAATTGTTGAAACGATGTCCGGCTGCGGTGTCAGGTGAAGCTTATCCAGGTTGATGATGAGCAAATCGGCGCGCTTCCCTTCTTCCAGGCTGCCGATCTCTGTTTCAAGACCAAGCGCGCGCGCTCCGTCAATCGTCGCAAGTCGTAAAGCCTGTCGAGCAGGCAAAACCTCAGGTCCGCGTCTGACTTTTTGCAGTAGCGCCGCGCTACGCATCTCCGTCAACATATCCAAACGGTTGTTGCAAGGCGCGCCATCTGCGCCGAGTGAAACTTTTACTCCGGCTTCAAGCATCTCGGAAATACGCGCGATGCCGCTGCCGAGTTTGAGATTCGAGGAAGGACAATGCGAGACGCTGGTTTTTGTCGCTGCAAGCAGGGCAATCTCTTCATCCGTAGCCCACACGCAATGTGCCAACACGGTGCGCGGTCCCGCCAGACCAATAGATTCGAGATAGTTGATATTTTCCCGCCCGGTCTCTTGGCGAACGATAGCAATCTCGTCCTGACTTTCTGAAGCGTGTGTGTGAATGAAGACACCGCGCTCTTGCGAAAGTCCTGCCACTTCTTCGAGCAATTCTCGCGTGCAACTTACAGCAAAGCGCGGCGCGAAAGCATAACGTATGCGACCGTTGCAGCGACCATGCCACTGGTCTAACAACATCAGGGACTCGGTGATAGAGGCGCGGGTCTTTTCCGCAAGCGCGGCGGGGACGTCGGCGCCTTTATCCATCATGCATTTGCCGACGGTTGCGCGAAAACCCGATTCTTCGACAGCGCGAAAAACTTCTTCGGTGTAGTTGACCGTTTCCATAGTCAGCGCCGTCGTCGTGCCACCGAGGATCATCTCGGCTATCCCTAAGCGCGCAGAGGCGTAAAGCGATTCCGCATTGTGCGCCGCTTCCATAGGCCACACACGTTTCCTGAGCCAATCAATCAAACGCAAATCGTCAGCCGCGCCGCGCATAATCGTCTGGCAAAGATGTATGTGGGTT
>JANMSG010001145.1:0-2520 GCA_031389065.1 Acidobacteriota bacterium
TGAATCGGACGGCGAGTTCCTGTGGCAACACGTCAACGATAAACTCGCGGCGGGGCGCGTCAACGATTGGCCTTTTCAAGGCGTCTGTTCTTCGCCCTTGGTGGAAGGCGACAAGCTTTACTATGTCACGAATCGCTGCGAAGTGGTGTGCCTTGACCCGCAAGGCTTCCGCGACAACGAAAATGATGGTCCCTTCAAAGAAGAAAAACTTGCGGGCAAATTCGACGCAGACATCATCTGGAAATTCGATATGATGGAAGAGGTCGGTTCACAGCCGCACAATATGGCGAATTGTTCGCCTGTCGCTTACGGCGATCTTCTTTACATCAACACCTCGAACGGACAGGATGAAAGTCATGTCAACGTCCCATCGCCAAAGGCTCCCGCCATCATCGCGATCAATAAAAAGACCGGCAAACTGGTGTGGGAAGATAACTCGGTTGGCGAAAAGATTCTACACGGGCAATGGGCATCGCCTACTGTCGGAACCATCGGCGGGGTTGTGCAGGTCATGATGGGGCAAGGCGACGGATGGATACGGGGTTACGAAGCGCTGACCGGCAAAAAGCTCTGGGAATTTGACATGAATCCGAAAGATGCGGTCTGGCCCAAAACGCGCAATGAAATCATCAGCACGGCTATCATCTGGGAAAACAAAGTCTATATAACAAACGGACAAGACCCTGAACATGGGGAAGGCGTGGCGCATATGTTTTGCATTGACGCCACGAAACGCGGCGACATCACGACAACCGGTGCGCTCTGGCATTACGATAAGATCCGGCGTTCGATTTCAACGCCTGCGCTTGCCGATGGCTTGCTGTATTACCCGGATTTCAGCGGCTTCCTGCACTGTCTGGATGCCAAGACCGGCAAAGTAATGTGGGTTTACGATATGCTGGCAGCCGTCTGGGGATCGCCTCTGGTCGCTGACGGCAAAGTGTATCTGGGCGATGAAGACGGCGATGTCGTGATTTTGCAAGCAGGAAAAGAGAAGAAGTTATTAGCCGAAATCAATATGGGCAGTTCGGTTTATAGCACTCCTGTTCCTGCAAACGGCACGTTGTACATTATGAATCGCAATCAACTGTTTGCCCTGTCAACAAAGCCCGCGGCAGAAAAACCCGCAACGGAGAAACCTGTAGTAAAGCCCGCAAATCAGTAGCCAGTGGGCGGTGATCGGTGGGCGGTTAGATTGACGAATGCAGGATGATAAAGATAAAAGTGAGACTCTAAATATTTATCATTTTGCATTCCTCAAGACCACCGAATCACCGACCACCGACCACCGACCACCGACCACTTGTTTATGCAGCCATTCGATTTTCAAAAACATACGCGAATCATTTACGGTGAAGGAAGGTTCAAAGAGCTTGGCGCGTTAGCCTCTGCGTTGAACTTTCGCCGCACTCTACTGGTGTCCGACAAAGGGCTTGTTGATTTCGGTTATCTTGATGACGCGACGAAATTTCTTAGAAGCGTTGGGATTGAGGTTTTTGCTTTTCATGATTTCGACATCAATCCCGACACCCGGATGATTGACGCGGGGCGCGACTTCGCTTTGGCGCTAGACGTTGATTCCATTATTGGACTTGGTGGCGGCAGTTCTATGGACTGCGCCAAAGGCATCAACTTTTTGCTGACCAATGGCGGAACGATGCCTGATTATTGGGGATTTGGCAAAGCTGCAAAGGCGTTGCTGCCGATGATAGGCATTCCGACAACTGCCGGAACGGGAAGCGAGGCGCAATGCTACGCCTTGATTTCCGATGCCGATACGCACGTTAAGATGGCTTGCGGCGACCCGAAAGCGGCGTTCAAAATAGCCATTCTTGATCCCTTGTTGACCGTTTCGCAACCGGCAATCATCACCGCGTCAGCAGGCTTTGACGCCATCTCTCATGCGGTTGAAAGTTACGTCACAACGAAACGCAATCCTCTGTCAGAGATGTTTT
Source organism: Acidobacteriota bacterium (assembly GCA_031389065.1). Classification (GTDB taxonomy): domain Bacteria; phylum Acidobacteriota; class Blastocatellia; order UBA7656; family UBA7656; genus JACQDB01. The sequence continues at coordinate 1,956 of JANMSG010001145.1, forward strand.
CGCGTGAAGCCTGGCGTTTGCTCGAAGCCAATTATGAGCGCGTGCTTGATGAACCCAATAATCTTGAGGCGCGCGGCGCTATGCAACTCGGAGCCTATTTTGCGGGCGTGGCGATTGAAAATTCTATGCTGGGAGCAACCCACGCTTGCGCCAATCCTTTGACAGCGCACTTCGGAACCTCGCACGGCGATGCCATCGCATTGCTGTTGCCGCATGTGGTTCGATGGAACGACTCGTTTGTCGCTTCGCGTTACGCAGAGTTGTTGAATGTTGCAAAGATTGCCTTTGATCATCACGCGAGTGAGGCACTGGCAAGCAGGCTTGAGCAATTGATTGCAACCGGCAAGTTGCCGAAAAGATTGAGCAATGTGGGAATAGAGAGAAAGGATTTGCCGATTCTTGCAGGTGACGCAGCTACGCAATGGACAGGCAAATTTAACCCGCGCCCGTTTGGCGCAAACGAAGCTCAGGAGATTTACGAATGCGCGTTTTAATTATTCTGCTTACGATCTGTCTTTCACCTTTTTCCGCCTTTTCGCAGAAGTACACGCTTGCAGATCATTGG
>JANMSG010001175.1:0-2997 GCA_031389065.1 Acidobacteriota bacterium
AAGGCGCCGCGCCAGCCAAGAAGAAATAAGCTTTTGAGGTTTACGCCTCATTGAGCTTGAGACGCAACATAAATTGATTTTGAGCGATTGAAATTATGCCAAGAAGAAGAGTAGCAGCAAAACGCGATATTTTACCGGACCCGAAATTCAATTCGACGATGGTGACAAAGTTCATCAACTCGTTGATGTCGCAAGGTAAAAAAACGGTAGCCGAAAACATTTTCTACAACGCCATGGAGATTATTCATAAGAAGACTCAGGAAGAACCTCTGAAGTTATTCAAAAAGGCTGTTGATAACGTCAAGCCTCGCGTTGAAGTCAAATCTCGCCGCGTCGGCGGTTCCACGTATCAAGTGCCTATAGAGGTTGACGCCAAGAGTCGCGGCAATAGTTTGGCAATCCGTTGGCTGGTGAACTATTCGAGAGGGCGCAGCGAGAAGACTATGGTTGAGCGATTAGCGGGCGAAATCTTAGATGCCGCCAATAATCGTGGCAATGCTGTAAAGAAAAAGGAAGATACTCATCGTATGGCGGATGCCAATAAGGCTTTCGCGCATTACAGATGGTAGGAGGCAGATGTCAGATGTCGGATGTCAGATGTTAGCAGAGCGAATTGACTAACATTTAGTATCTAGTATCTAGCCACTGAAGTTTTATGTCTAAGCAAGCACCATTACTAAGATTCCGCAATATAGGAATCATGGCTCACATTGATGCGGGCAAAACCACGACGACCGAACGCATACTCTATTACACTGGGGTGTCGTACAAAATCGGCGAAGTTCACGAAGGTACAGCCGTCATGGATTGGATGCCGCAAGATCAAGAGCGCGGCATTACGATTACCTCTGCGGCGACGACCTGCTTCTGGATGCGCAACGATGAAGAGTACCGCGTTAACATTATTGATACTCCGGGTCACGTAGATTTTACCATTGAAGTGGAGCGCAGCTTGCGCGTTCTCGACGGCGCAGTTGCCGTCTTCGATGCTGTTGCAGGTGTGCAGCCGCAATCGGAAACGGTTTGGAGACAGGCTGAGAAGTATGGCGTTCCGCGCATCGCCTTCATGAATAAAATGGACAGGCCCGGCGCAGATTTTGACCGTGCGATTCAAACCATGCGCGACCGCTTGAGCGCCAATCCTGTTGCCATTCAATTTCCGATCGGCGCAGAAGACCATTTTAAAGGCATCGTTGATTTAATCACGATGAAAGCTTTTGTTTATAATTTGGAAGACAAAGGCGCGCCTCCCGAAATTACTGACATTCCTGCCAACATTAAAGATGAAGTACAGGCAGCGCATGACAAAATGATTGAAGCGCTGGCAGATGTTGACGATCAGATTGCTGAAAAATACCTGGCCGGCGAAGCGGTCTATGAAGACGAAATTCGCGCTGCCTTGCGCCGCGAAACTCTTGCTTTGAAACTCGTTCCGGTGGTTGCTGGCACAGCGTTCAAAAACAAAGGTGTTGAGCCTCTGCTTGATGCGGTGATTGATTTCTTGCCAAGCCCGCTTGATGTCACTTCCGTGGTTGGCGTCAATCCCAAGACAGGTGAAGAAGAAGAGCGCAAAGCCGATGCAACCGTGCCTTTTTCGGGACTGGTCTTCAAAATTATGGCTGACAAGCACGTCGGTCAGTTATCCTTCGTGCGCATCTATTCGGGGACCTTGAAATCGGGTTCATACACCACGAATTCGTCAAAAGGCACAAAAGAGCGCGTCGGTCGCATCATGCGTATGCACGCCAATAAACGCGAAGATATTGAGTCGGCTTCGGCAGGCGAAATTGTTGCCGTCGCAGGCATCAAACAGGTTACAACCGGCGATACGATTTGTGACGAAATCAATCCGATTATCCTCGAAGCCTTAGACTTTCCCGCACCGGTCATCTCTCAAGCAATCGAACCAAAAACCAGACAAGATCAAGAAAAGCTTGGTATTGGTTTGCAGCGGCTTGCTTCAGAAGATCCCAGCTTCAAGGTTGCTACGGATCAAGAGACAGGTCAGACAATCATTAGCGGCATGGGCGAGCTTCACCTTGAAATTCTGGTTGATCGTCTCAAACGCGAGTTTGGAGTGGAAGCCAACGTAGGTCGTCCGCAAGTTGCTTACCGTGAAACGATTCGCAAAGCAGCAGAAGGTGTCGGCAAGTTTGTCCGTCAATCTGGCGGTCGCGGTCAATATGGTCACGCGGAAATTACACTCGAACCGAATGAGCCAGGCGCGGGTTACGAATTCGTCAATGCAATTGTTGGCGGCGTGATTCCCAGAGAGTACATCAAGCCTGTTGACGAAGGCATTAAAGAAGCTTTGCAAGGCGGCGTTCTGGCTGGTTATGAAATGGTTGACGTGAAGGCAACGCTGCATTACGGCAGCTTTCACGATGTTGACTCTTCAGAAATGGCATTCAAAATTGCCGGCTCTATGGCTTTCAAAGATGCGGCATCAAAAGCAAGTCCTGCCCTGCTTGAGCCGATTATGAAGATTGAAGTCGTCACGCCTGACGAGTATCTGGGTTCGATTAACGGCGACATCAGTTCGCGTCGCGGTCGCATTGAACATCTTGATTCGCGTCCGGGAACACAGGTGATAACGGCATTCGTGCCGCTGTCAGAGATGTTTGGCTATTCAACCGATATGCGTTCAATGACGCAAGGTCGCGCAACATACACGATGCACTTCCATCGCTATGAAGAAACTCCGCGCAGTGTGCGTGAGGAAGTAATCGCGAAAGTGCAAGGCACAGGTAAGTAATATTACTTTTTTCTATCTCAGGTGAGCGCGTGGCGTTCACGAAAAAAGGAGTCAAGATAAACAATGGCAAAAGAGAAATTTGATCGCAGCAAACCGCACGTCAACGTCGGCACCATCGGACATATTGACCACGGCAAAACCACCTTGACGGCAGCTATCACGAAAGTGCTCGGCAAGCACAATCCCAAAAATACCTTTCGCTCTTTCGATTCGATTGACAATGCACCCGAAGAGAAGAAACG
>JANMSG010000002.1:0-4177 GCA_031389065.1 Acidobacteriota bacterium
GGGACTCAAACCGCTCCCACTCACAAAGCTTGTCACCGCAACTTTCACAAAGACAATGGCGACTTTGCCGCCTGGGGTCGCATTGGTGGCAGTTTAACGGCTTTGACAAGGGTTTGGTCAATCAATCTCAAAAACGTCAACACACATCCCGCATTCGCTTTAGATAGAGGCTTCTATCTGGCGCACTATGCGAGATGAAGAAAGGGAAAGGGCAGGCTTTCGGGCTTGCCTTTTCTAATAAGGGGATAATCTTATGAGCGCAACACAAACACAAACTACCATCGAAAATTTAATGTTGAACCAAGCTGAAAGCTTGAGTCAGATTCTTTACAACAAGCCTTATGCAGAACTGGAGGAAGAACGCCAAAAGCTGATGATGATAGGCGCAAAAAAGTTTCTCAGAACGAGAATGTAAGTTGGGCAGTCTTAGAGAGGGAAAAGGACAAAGACTTAATTCAAAAATTTATTATTGATATGGCGAAAAGCATTACAAAGAGCTTCGCGCTCCATTTGCTTCTTATCTACTTCCAACGTATAGAAAGAGGTGATGGAATTGATCTTGAAATAAAGTGGAGGGATGATACAGAAGAAAGCGACCTGGTTGCCATTAGGCGAATTATGCAACATTTTCGTGATGACTATGAGAAGGGCATGCGCGAAATGCTTGAAACTTTGGCTAGCCAGACTGAAGTTATCACTAAGACTTGGCAACATTTATGGCGGAATGTTACTGGAAAAATATACATACAGGCTAAGGAAGAAAAAGGATATACCCATCTACTTACAAGAGAGGAAGTTGAAGAGTACAGAGAGAAATACCAAGAGCTATTTTTAACTGATTCAATGGTACTTTGGGGCGAAGAAATATCAATCCAAATCTTAAATGAGCTTAATCCTGCGGGGATGCCCTTCTTAGAATTGCAAAAGATAGTTAGAAGAGGTTTAGACGTAGTTTGCACAGTATCGGCAAAGGACTTACAGAGATTTATTCAAGATATTTTTAAAGGTATCCCTCCTAGCCAAGAGCTAGTCCTGCAAATCAATGGCAATGAGATGGAATTTAGCATTAAACTGCCTGATAAAAATTTAGAACCGCTTACAGAAATAGCAAAAGATTCTCTAAATCATCCAGACATACAAAGGATGACCAGTCCAGTACACTTTCGCGCCATAGCCATTACCCAGACCAAAGCTATAGCAAGAGCCAGAGAGAAATTAACTAAAGAAGACTTGGCAGCGCGTTTGAGAATATCACGCCAAACATTATACAACTTCTTCAATGATGACCCTTCGCTGTGGGATCATCTCAAAGAAGTGTATAACCAAACTCTAATCTCCCTGATAGAAGATAACCAGTAGTTTTCATTTTCAATCCTTGTAATAAACTCCTTCCGCATCTATCCATTTGTTTAAAAGTGTCCAAAAGTGTCCAACGATGCCCACTACTGCCAATTGCAGAAAATAAAGCTTTTAGCAAACTTTTCCAGTGTGATATAAGAGGAATTCGAGGGTAAAAGCGCGGCGACATCGCGTAAAAGTTTTCGTAAAGCAAAGCCTGATGATGTGAGATGTCGCCTCTGCGTCGGGCTTTTGTATTATAGATCAGCGTCGGACGGCGTTGGCTGATAAATCGAATTTGAGATTCACCCCTGCCACTGGCAAAGGTGAGGTAGAAGGTCGTTGAGGCTTGACCGTCCGCAAGCCCGGCGACCTTCACGCATTTCGGAGGCTTGTTAGAACGTGAGTGAATCTCAGCACCATTGGCAAAAAGTAATTGATGACGAGGGCTTGCCTTGTGATATTGAAACTGAGAAAACCGTTCTCGGCTCAATACTTCTCAGCAATGATCTGGTTGAACAAGCAAGCGCACGGCTTGAAGAAACCGACTTTCACCTGGAAGCGCATCGCCACATCTGGCGTTCAATGCTGAATCTGGCGCATCACAAAATGAGCCTTGATTTCATTACGCTTTGTGCAGACCTTGAAGCCCGTAAGATACTTGAACAGGTCGGCGGCAGAACCAATATCGCTTCGTTCATTGACGGGGTGCCGCGCACAGATACGATTGAATCTTATGTGCGAATCCTCAAACGTAAGAGCCGTGAACGTGACTGTTTCCGGTATCTCAATGATTCGCTGAATCGGCTCTCTGATGATGTGGATGTTGAAACCATCATCGCAGATGTGAAGCGATTTTGTGAGAAAGCCAGCGAGGATGAAGCAGAATCTCTAGTAGGCGTTTACCCTTCCCTCTTTGATCTGTTCAATGCTGACCTGAAAGAAGCCGAACAACTTTTTTTAGGGATGCGCAAAGGCGAAGTCGCAGCTTTTGAAGCTGTCACCAATTATGGCAAATCCACCTTTCTTTTGAATCTCTGTCTCTCACTGGCAGCGGGAGAAATCTGCATTCCCCTGGCTCCTGATTCCGTGAAACCTCGCCGCATTCTCTTTATTGATTGCGAATCGCCCGCGCCGATGCTGAAAAGCGATTTGAAGCAGATGCTCAGACAAATTCGCAATGCAGAGCTAGCCAGTCAAAATTTCATCGTGGTGGTTGATGGGATGATTCGCGGCGAGCCGCTTTGTTTAAGCAGGCGGGAGCATTTTGAACAGGTGATCCGATGGGCAAAGATGTATCAAGCTGATGTAATCGTTATTGACACCGTAGCCAGCGCCTTTGAAGTTCAAGACGAAAACTCCAACGCAGAAGTCACCAGACGGGTGATGAATCCCTTAAAACGATTGGCCAGAGAAGCAAATTGTGGAGTGATTTTCACGCACCACATCGGCAAGTCTGGAGAAACACAATCCGGCGAAGGGGCATACAAAGGGCGTGGAGCTTCAGCATTCGGCGCACTCTCACGAACGGTTTTTACCCTGGAGAAAGATGCAGGCAAAGGTGCAGGCTATGTGGTGCTAAGTTGTCCGAAATCAAAGGAGCAGTAATTGAGCCAACCCTTTTGAAACTGAATCCCGAAACCCGATGGTTCGAGGTATGCGCCGAAAAGCCAACCGAGAAGCCGCAACCACCAACCGTACAAGAAATAGCTGAATTTGTATCTAATGGTGAATATAAAACTGAAGAAATCTGTGAACACTTCAAGAATCGAGCAAGCGAAAAGACCATACGCAGCAGGATAAAAGAGGCTGAGAGCCTGGAACTGATCTATAAGCCTAACAAACAGGGAAAATATCGAATCGGTAATCGGCAATCCCTTATAGAGTTACCGATTACCGATTCACCGAAGGTTGTCGCTATCAATCAACAATCAAGCGTTGCCTATTGTGAATGTGGCGCGTCTGGACTCCGTTTCCATCATTGCGATGTCTGCGGAGGGTTTCTGCCATAAGGGCAAGGAGGAATAGGTATGTCATCAATCCAATTAAAAATGACCACTGACCAAAGCGAAGAAGTAAAGGTGAATCTACCGCCTCCTAGAATCTGGAAGCCCGAACATCTGGCTGACTTTTTCGGCTTCTCCGTCCATTGGGTTTATAAGCAAACGCGCAAAGATTCGCCTGACCCTATTCCGCGCTGCAAAGGAATGCGGCACATCCGCTTTGATACCTCTGATCCGAAGTTTCAGGCCTGGTTGGCTCGACAGATTGAGTCTTAGTGAGCTTTGAAATCGTGGTATAATTGTGGCTCGTAAAGACTGGACGCGAGCCATAACACTTAGGAGAAACCAGTATGGCTCGAAGAAGAAGTTATCAGAAAGGCAGCATCACTATTCATCGAGGGCACCCAACCGTGCGCTATTACGTCCTCGACGGAATGGGAGACAAAACCTATAAACGAGAAAGGCTCGAAGGTGTAACCAAGAACAGCAACAAAAAAGAATTGCGCAAAGCAGCAGAGCCGATTTTGGCACGTATCAACGAGCAAAACAACAACCCACGCCAAGCGAAAGAAAGCGTCACGTTCAAAGCATTTGTCGAAGGTCTGTGGGCGTCGTATCAAGTGAATGAGAAGTTGAAAGATTCGACTACCTACAGTTACGAAAGCATCACCAGGAAGCATCTGATGCCAAGATTTGGAGAGAAGCTGATGAATGAGATCACACCCGCGAATATCACTTCGTTATTTGATGTTCTCCGTACGCAGGACATCTCAACAAAATACGCTCTGAACATTTATGCGCTCCTCAACATTATGTTTGAGGTGGCTTATCAGTAT
>JANMSG010000008.1:0-5582 GCA_031389065.1 Acidobacteriota bacterium
GGCAAAGGGCGCGACGTGCCGATCAATAGCAAAGTGAGGGAGGAACTTTTGAAACTCGACCAGTCAAAGGAGTTTGTCTTCATCAGTCCCAAAACCGGAGTCGCGCTTGTGGGAATTAAAAGCGCATTCGCGAAGGCTCGAACGGATGCCAAAGTAAGCGGTCTTCGATTCCACGATTTGCGGCACACGGCGGCAACCAGGATGGCAGACGCGGGAGTTGATCCTTTTACGATTGCGGCAATCCTGGGACACGCAGACCTCAGGATGACGGCTCGCTATACTCACACGCTTGAGTCAAGAAAGCGCGAAGCACTGGAGAAATTAGCGGATTTCGGAAAATCAGGTCACAAATCGGTCACAATGAAAAAGCGAGAGTCTGCGAAACTCTCGCTAAGTGGTTGATTCTGAAAGTGGAGCTGAGGGGATTCGAACCCCTGGCCTCGTGAATGCGAGCCACGCGCTCTGCCAACTGAGCTACAGCCCCTTAAAATGGGAAAGTAGATGTTACGGAATCTCTTACCAGCCTGTCAACAGAGCCGCAGGAATTCTCGGTGAGAGATTTACCGACACCACTGCCAAGAAGGCATATGTGTTTGTGACAACAGTTTTGCTTCGCTACTGGATTCTTTCTCTGGCTCTCTTTTCTCTCGCCTTTCTACTTTGCCGTCTTTTTTGACGCCCACGCCAAGTTGCCATTTTATTTGACTGCTTCCCTTGGGCTCCAGCCCGAGCCGCGCTCTTTTACGGGCTGGCTTCCGCTTCTTCCGCCAGACACATCTTCATCATCTGACTCCAACTCTCAACCAAAAATTTCTTCATCAAGGTCCGTAACGCATTCCACATCTCGCGTCTCGATTCGCCCAGACCCATATACTTTTGATACAATCGATCCCCTCTTTCGATGAGCTTGTGCGTCAAAAATGCCAACAGGTTCAATAAGTAAAAGACCATCGAAAGATTCTTCTTGCCGTGTCCGTAGTTGTGTTCCAATTCATAACCGTGATTCTTTTGCACATTGAAATGTTCATTCTCGATCTTCCACTTCGAGCGACCGATGCCCACTAAGGTCGCCACATTTTCTTTTGTCACCTCCAGGTTGGTGACAAAACTATTGTGGTAAACCTGCTTACCTTTTTTATCGCGCTCCCAGACCTCGACGTAACTGACTACTTGCTGACGCTTGGCATTCAACCCCACTTCTCTGACGATTGCCTATTCATAAGTCTTGCGCTCACAAGCCGCGCCTTCACTCCGCTCAACCTTTTCCCAGCCGCCGATCTCTTTGAGTTCCGCCACCCACTCGCTCATCTCTGGATGCGATTCCTCTTTGGCTACCAACACATAATGGAGCCGGTTTTCTACGCATTTCTCAATAAATGGCTGCCGCGAGTAGAGATCATCAGCGCTGATAATGATCGCCATCTGCGGATGCTCTTGGCGCAGTCGCTCAAGCAATCGTTTGCCTGCCTTGGTCTCGCAATCTTGTTTTTCGCTGCCATCGGTATTGGCAATCATCTCGGCGTTTAAGGGGAAAACCTGATGCCAACGATACTTCACTAGGGTCGCCGCCACCACCGCGTGATAGCAATGCAGTTGACCGCTCTGGTCTTTGCGACGCAGGCAATTGGAGCAAGCGATCTTCGTTGAACTGAAGTACTCCGTGCCGTCTAGGGCGACCACATAATAAGTGCCGGCGTCGAAGCCATTCTCTAGGTTCGTCTGATATTGGCTTGCCCATCCGGCGCGCCGCATTTGCTCGAAAAAAATCGGCAACAGTTTTCTCACCTCTTGGCTATCGACTTCGTCGAGAAGGTCGCGCATTTGGGGCTCGGCTGGCAGTTGCCCAACCGCGAATAAGGTTTCGAGATTGCAGCGTCCGCGCTTTTGTTTCATAGCGCTCTGAAACTGCAACAGCGAGGGATGTTGAAAAAAGAACATCGCAAAACCGGTCATCAGTGTATCGTGCAAGGAGTAGTTGATGCGATTGGGGTGACGATGATCGGCAAGGCCAGAGAAGTGCACCGATAAGAGATTGACCAGAGAATCAAAACTCAGGCTATTGAGAGGTCTCATAGCCGTTAGTTTACTGCAAGCGCAAAAACGAATTCCACTTCTCTCCCTTTTTTCTTACACTTACGACTTAACCGAGAATTGCTGACAGAGCCGTGAAAAATCTCGTTGACAATCTACTACTTTTGTAGTAGATTCAACCTCAGTTGTAGTAAGCCCAAAAACAAGGATATAAATGTGCCGCAAAAGAAGCAAATCAAACTGACGAAGTTCGAGATGGAAATGATGGATGCATTATGGCAGTTGGAAAACGGCTCTGTGCGCGAGATTCAAGAGCAACTGCCGTTAAAGAAACGTCCCGCTTACACGACCGTTCAAACAATTATTCGCAGACTGGAAGAAAAAGGTGCGGTGCGGCGCGTGAAAAAGATCGGCAACGCGTTTATCTTCGAACCTGTTATCACGCGCCAATCCGCGCATCACAGACTGATCAACGAATTGCTTGAATTATTCGGCGGTTCGGCGCGTCCTCTGATGGCGCATCTGGCTGAATCGGGCAAACTCAGCCTTGAAGATATACGCGAGATGGAGAGTTTATTGCCCGAGCAAGACCTTGAAGGCGAAAACAAAAGCCCTGCAAAAGCAGGTACTGCTTCAAGCAAGCGTAAGTAATTCTGTTGAAAGGAGCCATGCACATGCCGGGCGATTGGTTGACGGATGCTCACAATTGGTTAGCGGAATGGTCAAGCTGGCTTTGGCCTCTGCTTATCAATCACCTATGGCAATCAACTCTTTTTGCCATGCTAGCCTTTCTGGCTGTTTTGCTGCTCAGGCGGAGTCCTGCGCGAGCCCGTTACGCGGTGTGGCTCATCACCTCCACGAAGTTCGTCTTGCCTTCTGTTCTGCTCGTGCTGCTTGCCAGTCAGGCGGGCTTTGAATTCCCTGCTCTTTTTGCGACCTATCAAGAAAACGCTACGGTTATTGCTCAAGTCAATGAACCCGTGGGCGACTTTTATTGGCAGGACTTTGCAATGGAAGATAAGGCTTCGAAATATACGGAAATTTATACGGCGCTGACCCTCGTGTGGTTTGCAGGTTTCAGCGTGTTGTTGGGTCTGTGGATGCAGAAGCGACGCAATTTTGCCGGAGCGATGAAAGCTGGGATGTTTGTTTCGCAAGGCAAAGAGGCAGAGGCGCTCAAGAATGTGCAATCGTGGCTATTTATCAAACGCGAGGTTCGCTTGATCGTCTCGCCGAAAATTTCTGAACCCGGAATGTGGGGCATCATCAGACCCATCATCGTCTTGCCTGAAACCATGGCTGATCATCTGAGCGAAGCCGAACTTGACGCGGTGATTATGCACGAGATGATTCACATCGCGCGTTGGGACAACCTCGCCAGCAACGCGCAGATGTTTTTGTGCTGCCTGTTCTGGTTTCATCCGCTGGTTTGGTTCATCGATAAAAAATTGCTGACCGAAAGAGAGATTGCTTGCGATGAAAAAGTCGTAGAGCTTGGCGGCGCGCATGGCATCTATGCCGCAAGCCTTTTGAAAGTATTGAAGTTTTGTTTGGGTTTACGGGTAGCTGGCGTGAGCGCGGCCGGCGGCTCGAATTTAAAAAGGAGGATTGAGAAAATCATGTCCAATGAAACGAATACAAAAATGGCCTTGTCGCATCGCGTTCTCATCATCGCGGTCGCCTCAGCCGTAATCATTTTTTCCATAGCAGCGGGGTTACTTACACGCGACCGTGTGGCTGCTCAAAATCGCACACGCCCATCAGACGGCATACCGGGTGGCGTTGCCGGAGGGGTTCCTGGCGGCGTTCCGGGCGGTGTTGAAGGCGGGATTCCGGGTGGCGTACCAGGAGGTATCGAAGATGAATACTCTGACATCATCAAAAAGATAAATGCAGAGTTAGATAAAGCCCCTGAAACTTACATACAGATTGATACCTCAAACGACGCGCCTGTGCTGATAAAGGAAGCGAAAGTAAGAACTCTCGAAGGAGGGCTTTATAAAGCGCGGAATGTGTCCTGGCACAATCCTATGAGACCTGCTGTGAAACTGTATAACAACACAGACAAGCGCATACAAGGTGTGGCGATTCAGTTCGATAACGAGAAAAGCAGGTCCAATGTCTACTTTCAATTTTCACCTGCAATCAAACCGCACGAGTATGCGGATGGAGAAACTTACTGGTTCACAAGCAGTGCGGGTGCAGTCAGTGCAATGACAGCTAAAGTCATAGGCGTTATGTACAAGGATGGCGAGGTCTGGGGGAAAATGCCGCCACCACCACCGCCACCGCCGCCACCATCTTCGGCTAACGCGCCATCTGCGCCGCCGCTCCCTCCAAGAGTGATGACAGAGGTATATCCGCCACCGCCACCAGTGCCAAGCGCTGCGCCTGACGCGCCGCCTGCACCTCCCAAAATCGTTCGCAAATCGGGCGGGGTGCTTGCAGGCTCCGCAATCAAGCGAGCGAATCCCTCGTACCCGCAAGAAGCGCAAGATGCTAAGGTAACCGGTGCAGTCGTTGTGGAAATAACGGTTAATGAAGAAGGCAACGTCGTCTCTGCGCGGGCGGTGAGCGGGCACCCTCTGTTGAGAGATGCTGCGGTTGAAGCGGCGCGCCAGTGGCAATTCACTCCGACCCAGCTTCAAGGCGAGGCTGTCAAAGTCGTCGGCACTTTGACGTTCAACTTTCAACTCTAAGTAATCAATTCCGATTCACTAACATACGACATACGACAAAGCCGCCGAAAATAATCTCGGCGGCTTTACATAAATTGACTTGTCCCAAAGCGAGGAGAGGTAAACTAAAATGAGCAATTTATTATTAGCAACTGCCTTGTTGAGTTCTTTGGTATGCGCCGTGCCCGGATGTACTCAAGAAGTCAGGCAAAAGACAAACCGAAAGCAGTCAAGTTCAGCCGCAACACAAAGCATTAAGAAAATTCCGGTTGAAATTCCGCTTACCAATCAAATCTACGTGCAAGCACGGATCAATAACTCCGAGCCGATGTGGTTTCTGCTCGACACAGGCGCAACCTGGACGATACTTGATGTGGATAAGGCCAGAGAACTAAACATCAAATCTGAAGGCAAGCAAACTTTGGATTTAGGACAGACAAATACGGTCATGACCACTTTCGCTAAAAACGCGTGGCTTGATATTGCGGGCGTTAAAGTTCCCGTCAAGGAGCTTGCCGTGATGCCTACAAAATTTCGACATGCTCCACAAATCGTCGGCTTGATCGGTTCTGAACTCTTCAAACATTTTGTAGTAGAAATTGATTACCAAGCCAAGGAAGTCAATCTGTTTGAGCCACAATCCTACAAATATAAGGGAAACGGCAAGATTCTGCCAATTGAGATTATTGGAGAAATTCCGCACATCATGGTTAAAATCTCAAAAGGCAATGTGAATTCATTGGACGCCAAGCTGCTCCTTGATACAGGGGCATCACAGACAATCATGTTTTACGCGCCTTACGTCGAAAAAAACCGGCTGCTGGAAACCACCGAAGGAACTATCAAACTCACAGCGGGCGGTCTCGGCGGAGG
>JANMSG010000009.1:0-1941 GCA_031389065.1 Acidobacteriota bacterium
GTACTACGTTAATTTCTATTCTGTTTTCTCATTGCGTTACTGCCTACTGCCTACTGCCTACTGCCTACTGATAATGAAGATACACGAATATCAAGGCAAAGAACTTTTAGCGAAGTATGGGGTGATGGTACCGCGAGGCGAGAAGGTTGAAACCGTAGAAGCGGCAAAGGCGGCGGCTGAAAAATTGGGGCTTCCCGTGGTCATCAAAGCGCAGATACACGCCGGTGGGCGCGGCAAAGGCGGCGGTGTGAAACTTGCCAGAACCATGGAAGACGTTGAAAAGATCGCCGGAGAAATTCTGGGCATGAATCTGGTAACGCATCAAACAGGACCCGAAGGGCGCGAAGTGAAGACCCTGCTCATTGAAGAAGGTTTGAAAATCAAACAGGAGTTTTATTTAGGCATCGTGCTTGACCGCGCCATCTCGCAACTCGTGTTTATGGCTTCCTCGGCAGGCGGCATGGACATTGAAGAAGTCGCGGCACACGAGCCGGAAAAGATTTTGAAAGAAGCAATTGACCCGGCAGTTGGTTTGCAACCTTTTCAGGCGCGCAAACTCGCATTCGGCATCGGTCTTCCGAACGAAGTCATCAACAAAGCCGTGAAATTCATGATGGCGTTATACAAAGCAGTTGTTGAGTCGGACGCCTCGCTTGCGGAAATCAATCCGTTTTTGTTGACCGAAGACGGCGAACTCTACGCCCTTGATGCAAAGTTGAATTTCGATGACAACGCCATGTTCCGTCATAAAGATTACGAGCAACTTCGTGACTTCAACGAAGAGGAACCGCTTGAAATCGAAGCGTCGAAGTTCGATTTGAATTACATCAAACTCGACGGCAACATCGCCTGCATGGTCAATGGTGCAGGGCTTGCGATGGCAACGATGGATATAATTAAGTTGGCTGGCGGCGAACCCGCCAACTTTTTAGATGTGGGCGGCGGAGCTTCACAAGAGCGCGTCGAAAACGCTTTCAGAATTCTGTTGATGGACCCGAATGTGAAAGCCGTGTTGATTAACATTTTCGGCGGCATCGTCAGAACGGATATGGTGGCAAGCGGCGTCGTTGCGGCGGCGAAAAACATAGGCATAAACGTGCCTGTCGTGGTCAGACTCGAAGGCACAAACGTCGAACAGGGTCGCAAGGTCATTGAAGAATCAGGTTTGGGTTTTACAACCGCATCGGGAATGAAAGACGCTGCCGAAAAAGTCGTTGCGCTTGCCGGATAATTAAAGAATTGGTTGGTCTGAAACAACAAACTCAGACCAACCAATTCTTACCAACGCATCTACCCTTGTTTCGACATTACCTCAGCAGAGTCAGATGGTCCTTGCTTCAAGCAGGCGCTTGAAGAGAGGATGGCGCTTATCCTTCAACGGCTCTAATACAACAAAGCGAGGTGATAAGCGAGGTAAGCACTTTCAAGATCTTGTCGCCCTGTTGCACAAAAAATAGCGCGTGTGATTGCGGCTCCAGCCTCGAAATCTTCGTCTGTACACTTTCTCCGTGCTGCACCATTGAGCCGATTAAAACTGCCTGGAGAAAAGCACTGTCACGTAAATCTCCTGACAATTTGCCCAGCATCTCCTTTTCACAGGTAATCACGAAACGATAGCAAGTGTTTTGTGTGCCGATGAGAAGGATGTCGTTGACGCGCAGGTCTTTGAAATCAATTGCCACGCCTCTTTGCGAATGTAAGAGTAGCGTTGGCTGATTTACGATGTTCGTTGCTGTGTTCATTCTGTCACCTTTCCTTCTGAATTGCCTCACAAAAAGACCGGGAAAAAAGTTAAGGGTAGAGCAAAACTCTACCCTTAACTTTTGCTGCCTGATTCTTTATTTCTTTTTCTTATAGAATGCCTTGCACTTGATGGCTGCAGGATTCCTGGTGGTTACAAAGACGACCGTTCCGATGAACAGGGTTCCGTTGGCTGCAAGC
>JANMSG010000034.1:0-1906 GCA_031389065.1 Acidobacteriota bacterium
GCGAGCCCGCGAAGCGGGTGATAGATAGCATGAATCACATCTATCACCCGCTTCGCGGGCTCGCTATGGTGTCGAGCATCTGTCCACGGGCTGACACCCGTGGCTTTATGCTTACGCCCGCTTCGCGGGCTATTAAACAGCACCAACTTATTCAGGGCCAGTCCCCTACGAATTTTCGAATTTGTACGATTTGACCAAGATGATATGAATTATGATCTGCTACAAGAAGTATTTCTCTCAGGTATGTGTGTCCTTCTCCATGGGGGATTGCATCGGTCAAATCAATCGTTACGTCCTCGACCAGGTGAATCATCTCGTTGAGATTTGCATGAAAGTTATCAAGCGCACTGTCCCAATCTGCATCCGTCATCTGCTTAGATTGATCTGGCCATAAGCCATCAGGGAATTTTGGAGAGATCCAGTTCGCATCAAGTGTATAACGAAGAATATCCTCCTGAGCGAGCCTGATATGCTCTAAAAGTTCCCATATGGTATGCTGCATTCCAGGTGCACGGGTATTTCGTGCCTGCGGGGAAATACTTTCTAAAATACTCTTTACACTTGCATGGGCATGTCCCGCGGTAAGGAGTTCTTTCAGTTCCTTTCGCAATTGTTTATCTCCCAAAGCCGTGCTCCTTTATCAGAGAATTGACCGCACCAATGCTTTATGGACACCCGACCAAATCCTTTATCCGCGATTGCGCTCCAACAACACCATCATTAGCAGGCTCAGTATTACGCGCTCCTCCTCACTCTCGCTGAGTGGGGCGAGCTTTTCTATACTATATTTGCCCTCTAAAAAAGCTGCTTGTTTTTCCAACCGCATGACTGCCGTGCCATCCTGACGAGCCACTATGTAGGCAGGATGTAAGAAGTACCCTGTGAACATTCCGAGGACGGGGATCTCACCGACCAAGGCATCAACAAATTTAATCCAGGGGTTCGCCTCCTGGATGGTCATGGTTGCGGCATTGCCATCAGAAATGTCATAACGCGATTTCCATAAGGATTTCATTCCTTGCCGTCGCACAGCGCCAAGGTTGGTTCCATTGCGATCAGTAATATGGTAATTGGCTGAGAAGTCCAGCACGCGATCCGCATTAATCGTATACAAAGGAAGGGTTTGCTCGGCATCGGCAAAAATGGTGACCGCTTCCTTGAGCTTGAAAGCCTTCTGCTTGACATAGAAAACCAACCTTCCAGTTGTATCTATAACTGAGAGCTGGCGGGCGATGGCGAGAATTTTAAACGACAATTGAAGTGGATAATTCATTCTGTTCCTCCATACCTTCTTCAGATGACAGCATCTACTTGTGCAGCCTATCTTTATGATTCGCTTTCCGAAAAGCGGCTATGTTATACAGAATGTCGCACCGATAAGCAAATAATTACTTTGCTTATCTTGCGCTGTTTCAATGGTGGAAAAGTGCATCAGGATTATCTCTTCACGCAAGAGATTTTGAAATCCACAAGGCATCGGTTTCAGCCGCAAGTTTCTCTTTGATCTCTGCATACTTTTGCGCGAATAATTTTCGTTCATCATCATTGAGCGCCGGTGTGCCTCTGGCTACGTTGTCTGATTCAATCACCCCGTCGAGTTTCAAAGCGTATTTGAAACACGCCAGCATCTTTTCGCTTTTGCCAAACTTGCAAGCCACGCCAAACTCTTCGAAAGCCGTTTTATATATTCGCATCAATCTTTCATCGCCAGTGAAGGCGGCGCGCCAGGCTCTTTGCCACTCTCTAGGCAAAACATTCGCCGGACCGCTCACTACACCTACAGGCAATTCATTACGCAGCAAAAAACGATTCCAATATTCGCGCGCCAGTCCCGAAAAGCCGTCTTCGAGATGGAAGACTTGAAACATCAACATCGCATTGCCTATGTAGATGCCGAACTCGCCTT
>JANMSG010000089.1:0-17930 GCA_031389065.1 Acidobacteriota bacterium
CTCTGGATCATGATTGCGGCGGTGGTCGTCTCCATCGTTTTTATGATGGCTTTTGCTGGCAGCATCGGCGCATTTGTCCAAAAACATCCGACTATCAAGATGCTTGCCTTGTCGTTCTTGATTCTAATCGGCGTAACGCTGATTGCCGAAGGTTTAGATCAGCACATCCCGAAAGGTTATATCTATTTTGCGATGGCGTTTTCAGTTATGGTCGAAATTTTGAATCTGCGCCTTCGTAAAGTGAAAACTAAGCCGGTGCATTTACATAACGCTTATGACGACAAAGACGAAGCCAAAGTATTGCAGACAAAGTAATTTGTCTGGCAAACACCTTAAGCGAGTTCCTATCAATCAAGCGCGCCTTGATTTGATGTCCGGGCGCGCCCTTTTCCGCAAAGGTAGTGCGAAAGCTACGCCCTGTCGTCAGCGGCAAATGAACTGTTGGTTATGAGTTTGGCAGTTACGACGTATTGAGCGACAACATTTAAGGATAAAAAGCTATCGGTTTTGAAAATAAGCATCTTCCCTTCCTTGAGAGGGTAAATTTTTCCTGGATGAACAATTCGTTGAAGGCACTTGAAGTAATACGACAGCAGCGTAATCATCGCATTGATGATTGCTGACAAAATTGCATCCCTCAGACGCACGGCTCTTTTTGGTGAACTTACAGAGCCAGGGCTTCGCGCCAAGGCGCGACTCGCCATCGAACGACATCTGGCGCGCGATGAAGTTTTATTCATCAAGGGAGAAAAAGCACGTGGACTTTTTGTTATCGTCTCCGGCGCATTACGCGCGGTTCGTGATGGTATTGATGGACGCGAACAGGTAATCCATGTTGAGCGCGCCGGCGCGACAATTGCGGAACTTCCGGTTTTTGATGACAAGCCTTATCCGTCAACGGTGATTGCAGAAGAAGTGGCAGTTGTCTGGATCCTGGACAAACGCGATGTGCAAAAACTTTGCCTGGAGCACCCGCAAATTGCCCTTGCCGCGGTAAAGTTAATGGCAGGGAGATTGCGAAAATGCGCGGAGTTGGTCGAGACGCTTTCGCTCAGAGACGTAGATCAACGGCTGGCGCGATGGTTATTGACCGAAGTGAAAAGTCGCGGCACTCGCACAAATGGACTCCTTGAAATTACCTTGCGCCTCACCCACCAACAGATCGCTTCACGCACCGGTTCCGTAGGTGAAGTCGTGTCGCGGGCACTGACTCGCCTTCAACAAAACGGGCTCATCAAGTAGAAGGTCGTTTGATCACCATCACCAATGAACCTGCTTTGACCGCTTATGCGGATGATTAGAACAGTTTTATGACGGGATGAATAATGGATCTTCTGAAAAGAGGAGGTCGTTAGCAATCAACCGCCTGGGTTGTTTGAATAGCGAGCGCAAACTTTCCCATCACATGTGAGAAACTCCGCAATGATAACCAGCCTCATATCCTTTTCGCGAAAATCCAATAGTCTTTTGGTGGCATTGCGATTGCCCTTCTGTAGATTAGGAGGATGTAGAGTATGTCTTTATCGGTTATTCATATTCTTAAACATGAACACCGGGTCATTGAACAAGTTCTGCGCGCGCTTGAAGGAATCTGTTTACGGCTCAGTTATCAAGAGGCGATTTCCACTGAAGTGCTAGCTGAGATTGTGGATTTCATAAGCGAGTTTATTGATGGCTATCATCATGCCAAAGAAGAAGCGCATCTGTTTCCTGCACTCGCGAGACAAGGGATCATCCGGGACGGTGGTCCACTAGGCCTCATTGAGCACGAACACGGAGTCGAACGCAATTTGATTGACGAACTCAAAATCGCTATCGAGAGGGTGAAAGAAGAAAACGATGTGTCAAGAAAAGTTTTTATCGAAACTGCTCACCGGTACATAAAACACCTTATCAATCATATGCAGCAAGAGGATGCGATTCTTTTCAGGCTCGCCGAAGAGTTGCTCGATTCGCCTGAGGCTGAATCCTTGGCGGAGGGTTTCAGGCAGGCAGAAAAAGAGTTTGGCGAAGGCGCGGTGAAGCAGTATGAAGAAGTGGCGTCAAACCTTGAGGAACGGTGGGCACTGTAATCAGTTTGAGATCCTACAGAGGTAGAATAAAACCAAGCAATCCATACGTTTCGATTTAACTGGGTATAAGTAAATTTCGCAATTCTCGCCCCCTGTCGTTCCCTGAGCTTCGTATCGCTGTGTCTAATCAGAGTAACTTGAATCTGTTTTCAGTCTTTCGAGTCCGGCTCCAAGGGTCGTCAACAATAGAGGTTGTCATGGGTGTGACAACAGTGGGGGGTGTTAATTGCGTTACGGCCGGCAATGAACTCTTGGTAAACTCATCCGGAGTGCCGTTGAAGGCAAGTTTCCCCTCTTCAAGTACTATTATCTTCATCCGGTCTGATTGCTGTGCATCTCCTTTGCAAACCGATAGGCTTTGTCGAAAGCCAATTGAGCGTTTTGGCTAAAATCAGTCGGGATTAAAATCTTTTCTATTTGCATATTACCATCCTAACAGCAATTTTCGGTAAGCTAAAAAGTTGTTTAGTAACAATATTTAGCAATTCAAGTTTTTGCGTTTTCAGTCTTTCTATTTCCTTCAGTTACAACCAAACCTATTTAGAAAAGAACTGGCAAAACGACTGAAATCATTGATTCAAAAGGTTTTAAAACGCAAAAACTCATTTCTTCAAATACCTTATTTGCAACACTTATAGGCTCACCGAGTATTGCTGCTTTCAACCCTGCCCATATCCATAAACTGTTCTTTCTTCTTCTTGGCCGTGATCATTTATCTCCTTCTCAATCTTGTTTCTGCGTTCCTTACCTAGCGTGAGGGCCAGCACGCTACTCTAAGTTTCTATTACTGTACGGCGCGCGATTAACTTCGTGGTCTCCACAATGACAACCGGGGCTAGCACGGTCAGACCGACGATCCCCCAGTCTATCGCAGTAGGTGGAACGGTCCGCAATACACGGGCTAATGGTGACAACCAGATTGCCAGGAGTTGCAACACAATCACGATGGCTGCCGCGCCCCCGCTTCATCGGCGAGGAACTCGCGCGAACGCGAGATCACCATCTGAATCAATTACGCCCCACTACGTTTTGACCAGGTTCTGCGCGGCAGATTCGTGGCTGTGCTCCAATTGAGCGGCGATGCGTTCGAGCAATTCACGCACTTCTTTGCCGACTTTGCTGCCGAAACTCAAAAAGCCGACAAGCCCACCAGAGATTCCAGCCACCTGCGTGCAGAAAGCAACGAGGTCGCGCTTACTCGCTTCCTGCTGCTCAGACGGCAAGGCTTGCAGCAACGCGCTGATCACGCGCAATGTGCGCTTGAAAAACTCTTCCGATGGCTGTTCATTGAGCCATCCGATCAATTGCTCGTTTCGGCCCAGTTTAAATTGGGCTTCCATATTTTCTCCCTTTACCCGGCTATCTACTCCGCCTGCTCTCTACAGGCTGATCCATCTACGGCAAGCAGGATTTTCATTGCTCCTATGGTTTGATCGCCACCTTGAGTACTCCATCCAGGCGTTCGCCGAAAATTCTGTAGCCTTCAACGATCTTATCAAGCGAGACGACGTGGGTAAGCAGCGGTGTGAGATCAACTCGGCCATACTTAACCACTTCCATCAGCCTGCGCATGCGCTCTTTGCCGCCCGGGCAAAGCGTTGTGACAATGCGATGATTGCCAAGCCCCGCTGCGAAAGCTTCATAAGGCATTTGGAGTTTGCCCGAATAGACCCCAAGGCTTGACAGCGTGCCGCCAGGTCTAAGGCTGCGAAGCGCGGATTCAAATGTCTGCTGCGTGCCGAGCGCCTCAATTGCCACGTCTGCGCCGCCTCCGGTCAGACGTTTCACTTCGGCTACAACATCTACCTGGCGAAAATCAAGCACGACATCGGCTCCCATGCGACGCGCCATTGCCAGGCGGTTTTCGTCGCTGTCAACTCCGATGATGAGCGATGCGCCCATCAACTTTGCGCCTGCCGTCGCGCATAACCCGATGGGACCTTGTGCAAAGACGACCACTGCATCGCCGATTCGTACGTTGCCGGATTCGGCCCCACTGAATCCGGTCGAAGCGATGTCTGCAAGCAGCACGACCTGTTCGTCGGTTAACTCATCAGGGATCTTTGCCAGGTTCGCTTGCGCATTGGGGACGAGCAGGTACTCAGCCTGCGCTCCGTTAATCGTGTTGCCGAAGCGCCATCCACCAATTGCTTCGTAGCCTGCGCCGTGGCCACATTGTGACAGATGCCCGGAAAGACACCCGTGACATTGACCGCAAGGCGTGATCGCCCCAACGAGTACGCGGTCGCCTATTTCATAGCCTGTCACACCGGGCCCGAGTTCTTCTATCACACCTACCGGCTCGTGGCCGATGATCAAACCTGGCTTCACAGGATATTCGCCGCGCACGATATGAAGATCTGTGCCGCAGATGGTCGTAAGCGTGACTCGAATCACAGCCTCACCGACTCCGGCGCACGGCTTTTCTACTTCTTCAACGCGAAACTCATTCACCCCATAAAAAACATTGGCTCGCATTTTCTCCATTTTTCACCTCTTTTGGAACGGACCCTCCGCCAGGGAGACGCACCAGAAACACAATGGCAATCTGCGTACCAGTGAGAATAAAAAATTTTAGGCTGGCATCAGTGCAAACATCAGAGCAGCTGATCAGGTGTGTGAGCTTTTCACGCAACCTTTGGAAACTTTCCGCAATCTTGCAGTAATCAGAGGCGAGGGCGTCAAACCTACAAGCCTGAAGGGCAACACTCCGCCTCGCCCTATGTCAGAGTCTGATGCTAGTGTTTGCCAGGAGAGTCCGAAAACGAAGCGCCCAAGGTTCAGTTCAAAAAATGCTCTTAACAGTATATTCGCACCTCTTAATGGTCACGGCTCTGAGCCAGCCGAGGCGCACACCGCGTGTCTATGTTTTTCCTTTTGCGCGCACCATACTCATCACCATTTCAGTTATGGGGATGATTTTCACCAAGAGTCTGGGTAATCTCCGCAAGGCGGTCAAGCTCAAGATACACAATAAGTAAGCCCCTGAATTCTGAGCCGTCCGCTTAAGTTTACAGTCTGGGAGGGATAAATGGCTGTCCACTATTGGACAACTTAGAAAATAAAGGTTGTGGGGTTTGTGCTTGCCATTTCCTGGCGCCACTCCCGCCACAGTCGATGTCGATACTAGCAAGTTATTGTCTAATCGGTGGTGAAAGCGGGTAAGTCACTTTATTTATTTCCCCCACAGGTAGTCATAGAGCGCGTCATCCATTCTCTCTTTCAATTCAAAGTTGAATCATTTCGTCGGCCCGCCAAACCTCGGTTCAAAGCTTGAGATCGAGAATTGGTAAGGGCCTGAACGACTGATACTTTGAATATCAGACCATCTCCAGTAGCCCGAGTTTTTGGTCTTATCGGCGGATTGATAAAGCACTCGGTCTGCACTTCATTTCCTATTTCTTGGACGTACAACCTCGACTGTGCATTCTGTTCTTTGTGCTACGGCTGCCGATACACTTCCGAGCAGGAAACGATCTATTGCCGCAAGACCTCTTGCGCCAAGGAAAACGGTGGTCGCTGCCCATTCTTCGGCTTCGTCAAGCAATATGCGCCTGGGGTCACCTTCTTTCACTTCATAAGAAAGTACGAGTCCGGCTTTCTTTAATTTCTCTGCCTGTTGTCGCAGGACATCTTTTGCCCACTCGTGCTCTCCCTTGTTGCTTTCATCAACACACTGGACAACTTTTGGTAGCAGATAACCTGCTAAGGATGGTTTCAAAGGGTCACAGGCGATAATCAAGCGCACCTGGGTTCCAGCGGGAAATTGGCGATGAAGCACCTCTTCGACGGCAGCTTCTGCGCCGAGCGAGCCATCAATGCCGATCAGTATTTTCTCTCGCTCATAGCGATTCTCGGAGCCGCAACGAGCAATTCTTACCGTGCAGTTGGCGTGTGTGACCATCCTATTCGAGACGCTGCCGAATATAAATCTGCCAAGCGCGGTTCTACCATGTGAACCAACAACGATCAAATCAGGATTCCATTCATCTGCAATCTTCAATAGTTCGCTGGCAGGCAAGCCGAGGATGAATTTTTCAGAAACCCTCCAGGCAGGAAAAAGTTTATGAACCAGCTCTTTCGCCTTTAAAGCTAAAGCCTGTGCCTCAATCAAGCGCGGCTCCACTTCATAAGCCATCTGTGTAGCGGCGCTGCCTTCGGGCTGAACGATCTTTTCAACGAGTTCATAGCTCGACAATGGAGGCTCCCACCTCCATCCTTCTTCAACTGTGACGACGAGAGCTTCTGCCTCAGCCGGAAGGCCAGCCCTCTGTAGATCATCGATTGCAGAATCGGCGCATTCCGAACCATCATAAGCAATAAGAACTTTCATATTTCTATACATGACACTCTCCTTTTGTCCTGGCAAAGCCTTGCTTAATATCTACAACAGGCATTGCGAATTAAAACTGATCCTTCAAGATTATTTGTAAGTGCAAGCTGTATGCCGACAAAGAGGATGGCGCTTTGCGCGCAAAAATGGAGCGAACCTGTATATCCCTACTCTTCCCTTAAGGGAGAATTCTCGCAATGCAGTGGTAAGTTTGCGCTAAATAAATTGATACTGCTTGCATTCGCTGTTCAACCAGATGGCATAAAGATTGCCAATCCTTTCGAGTGTGACCGCTATCACGATGCGGTGTGATGGTCGTCACATCGTGTTTCGATAAAGAGGGGCATGATTTCATTAAGTGATTGACTTTCAATCGCTTGAATTTGGTTATTCAGTCTTAACAGGTGGTGTGCTATGAAGAACTCTCTCAAATCATTTCTGGTTTTCGTAATAATCTGTCTTGCAAACGCTGCACCCGGAGCCACTTTCCCTTCGACGCAAGCGCTATCTCTTCGAATTGATAGCATCTCGGCATCGAGGCTCGCGCGAGCCGGCCGGCTGCGAATCTTGGGTGCGAATTTTGGCGCAATCCAAGCCGGCAGCCAGGTATTGGTTGATGGAGTTCCAGCACCCGTCAGCCGATGGTCTGATACGCTAATCGTGGCCTACATGCCCGACGCTGCGCGAATCGCTACAGTTTCAGTGCAGGTAGTCACGAGCGCCGCGTCAAGTAACAATCTGCTGCTTGAACTCACCGCCAATAATCTGCGTCTTGATGTCGCGGCGCTACAGGCGAACGGAAGCATCAAGTGGCAGTTTGAAGTTGACGGAGATTACATGGGTTTTCGGCCAACAATCGGGCCCGATGGCACGATTTACTTCCAGGATGTGGATGGACACCTGTACGCGCTTAGACCCGATGGCAGCGTGAAATGGATTTTCCAGGGCGGCTATCCTGCAGGCCCTGTTGCCGTCGGAGCGGACAATACTACGTACATCGCAAGCGGTGCTACGATTCAAGCGATTAGCCCTGCCGGCACCTTTGTATGGCAATTCACAGATCCAGACAGTCAAGGTGTGATTGGCGGCCCTGCCGTCGGCCCGGATGGCAAAATCTATGCAGTTATGGATCTGCTTGGTCTGGGAGCCATAGCGCTCTCCCCCGTTGACGGTCATCTCGTTTGGAGCAATCCGGGAAATCCGAGATTGGCTGAATATGGTCAGCTTGGGCTTGAGCTCGTTTTTGGTCCTGCTTCACCAGGCGCACAGCCAGATCAGTTCTACTTCACTTGCGACAATACCACGACGCATGTCGCCGGACATTTATACGCCTTCAGTCTCAACGGCAATCAGCGCTGGGCGGCATCGCTGGGTGGCACCACTCAGCCTCCTCAAGTAGCCGTAGCGCCCAACGGCACGATAAGTCTGGGCGTAGCTGCCTATGACCCTTCAAACGGCTCGGTGCTGTGGAGTGCCTATTCTGCTTTAGGCAGTGGCAGTCCGCTTCCGCCAGATGTCGGTCCCGACGGAAAGGTTTACGTTGCTGCGCAATATCAGAGCGCGCTGGCGGCATTGAACGGCCAGAACGGAGCCGTATTATGGCGAGTTGCGGGCGCGGGTAGTCACGTAGGTCCTGTGGTTAGCTCTCTCAATGATGTGGTGATGGTTGGCGGTCGAGACAATTATGGATTGCCAGGATACTTCAAAGCTTTCAGCACGAGCGGACAAGCCCTCTGGCAGATAAACCTGCCCGGCGAGCCTTATCCAGGGATGTTTGAATACCCGTCCGAGCGAGGCCGGTTTAGCCCGGATGGAGCGACTGTTTATATGGGCACGACCATTTCAGGTGAGCCTCTCGATAATTTGCATTGCTACCTTTACGCGCTGCAGACGGCGGATACGCAAATCTGCACTTCCTCGGTAAATCCGCTCAGCGGGTCTTTTACTTCAAATGGCGGAGAAGGCAGTATGAACGTCACAGCCCCTGAGGGTTGTAACTGGACTGCGACCAGCAATGCAAATTGGATAACCCTCAATACAGCCAATCGCACAAGCAGCGGCACAGGCAATGTCGCCTTCACCATTGCGCCAAACACGACAGGCGAGGTTCGCAATGGCACCATAACCATAGGCGAGGAGACATTTGTGGTTTATCAAGGCATAGATTTTGCCGATGTTGCAACCTCGCATCCGTTCTATACAGAGATCGGCAAGCTTGCAGCTCGCGGCGTAACCCTTGGCTGTAGCAACGGCAATTTCTGTCCCGATCAAGCAGTCACCCGCGAACAGATGGCGGCTTTCATCATGCGAGCCCTTGGCGAGTTCAATCCCCCTGCGCCCGCACAGCAGCGCTTCGCTGACGTGTTGCCTACGCACCCCTTCTATGGCTTTATCGAGTCGCTGGCGCAGCGCGGCATCACCCTAGGGTGTGGTGGCAGCAACTACTGCCCTGCCGAGCCTGTGACCAGGGAGCAGATGGCGATGTTCCTGATCAGAGCCTTAGGCATGCCCAATCCGCCCCAACCGACGACGCAACGCTTCAATGATGTGCCGTCATCAAGGATGGGCTATGCCTTCATTGATCAGATGGCGCAACGCGGCATCACCCTGGGTTGCGGTGGCGGCAACTACTGCCCGGATGCAGTGGTGACGCGGGCTCAGATGGCCGCCTTTTTGGTGCGGGCTTTCGACTTGTAACTCAGTAGCTTCCAGGGAGCAGGGACAAATCCTGCTCCAAAAACGCGCCGGCATTCAAATTGCCCTTTACTCTCAGAGATTGCTTATCGCAATCAACACGCAGCTCATAAAGGAGAGAGTGAATTATGAAAGTACTGATTGCCATAGACGCCACGCCGACATCGGACTTCATCATCAAAGAAGTCGCAATGCGAAAGTGGGCGACTGGCACTTCCATGTGTCTGCTTTATGTTGTGAATCCGAAATCCTTGGCATCTGAATTTGTGGATGTCGAATCTTATGTCGAAGTTGAAAACGAATCCGCAAAATCTCTGATCAAGAGTATGGCGAAAGAGCTTCAACAAACTGGGATTGAGACCACTGCTGCCATAATCAAAGGGCGAACCGCAAAGACGATCATTGAATATGCAAAGCAATGGGATGCAGATTTACTGATTATTGGTTCGAATCAAAGCCGAGGAATGGCTACATTCTTTCTGGGTAACACTGCCAGCGAGGTCATTCGTCAAGCGCCCTGCACGGTTGAGATTATCAAAAAAACAAGCGTTGAGTCCAAAAAGAGAGAGCAAGGAATGAAAATCCTGCTTGCTACAGATGGCTCGCCGTGTTCGCTTGCCGCGGCATATTCTATAACGGAAAGAGAGTGGTCGCCTGGAAGTAAAATCAAAGTTGTGAGCGTGATACCAGCAGGTAAAGGGGCTCAATCGCCGCTTCAGGGAATCGGTTTTATCGGCCCAGATTTGACCGAGCAAAACTATCTGATCGAGCCTGTTCAAGACGACATAAGGACTACGACAAAGATCATTGAAGAGGCAGGATTACCGGTTTCACAAGAGTTATTATCCGGTAATCCGAAAGAGGTCATTATAGAACACGCAAAAGCCTGGAACGCAGATTTAATTGTCGTAGGTTCGCATGGTCGGCGCGGACTCGCGCGCCTATTTGAAGGCAGTGTCTCTGAGGCGGTAGTGATGCGCGCGCCCTGCGCAGTTGCCGTGGTTCGCGAGCAAGTCCATCAATAAACCCGATGATTCTCAGGAAGCTAAGTTCCGTTGGCTGAGTATTGCGTTTTAAACCATACCCTTTCATTTCCAGACAATTCGTCATTGCGTATTTTGAGTCAGGAATTCGCCGATCATCTTCCTGTTTTAGGTTTCCTTAATCAGGAACTTATTTCTTATTCTCGACTTTCGCATATAGCGGTTATTTCCTCAACACGGATGCGAAAGATGATGACCTCTGGTTCCTCACTCTCTAAGGAAAGAGTCAACCGGCGTCAGGTACGGAAAACGGACAAGTATGCGACGATTGAACCAGTAACGTTCATCGGGGTCGGTAACCTCTTCGTACTTGCCGAAGGCGATGGCGCTGCGCCAGTGATAGACACCCTGCAGGTCACTTACTTGCAGACAGACCAGGGGATTTTGGCGCAAGGCGCCAATTTTAGTTCCCCTTCTGGAGTGAATATATAGCTCTCCTAGATGATTTGTGGAGCAGGTGAGGTAGCGGTAACTGTCTAGTCTGCGCAAGTCTTGCGCCGTAAATGACTTGAAAAGCCAGCGGGACTTCGTTCCAGTCAACCGCAGACTAGACAGTCTACGGTACAATCAGGATCCCTATAGATATCGCCATCGTGAAAGATATAATTCACAGGCACTACGTAAGAACCTCGCTCCGTAATACAACCCAGATTTCCGATGTGCCCTTCATTCAAAATAGCTGCTGCTTCTTCTGAACCCAATTGTTGATTCATAAAAGTATCCTCTATTGGTTTAGAGTCGGAGTGCGGACAATCTCAACAGAGCATTTCGCGTGTGAGGCAACCGCCTGCGATACTGAGCCGAGAAGCAGACGCTTGAGTCCCGTATAGCCATGCGAACCGAGAACAATCAGATCTGCTCCCCAGGCTTCGGCTTTATCAAGGATGGCGTTCTTGGGATTTCCTTTGATGATTTCATTGCTGACCTGCAAATTGCTATGTTTTGCTGCTTGAAAAAATTCCAAAGCTTTTTCAATCGCGTTCTTTGCCTGTGCTTTTACGGACTTGTCCATCTCTTCATAGAAATTGTCTGACACCGCCCATATCTCTGTCAGATAGGGCTGAAAAGGCTCCATCACAGAAACGATTTTCACTTCACTGTTTGCCGGCCAAGGTCGAGCGGCAACAGAGCTTGCTGCTGCATTACCAAAATCAGAACCATCTATTGCTAAAAGTATTTTCATATTGATCCCTCATCAAATTTATTTCTTTATCCACTGTTCAAGCTTCCATACGCCTTTGTTCTCTGCATCGGTCGCAATGGACGCGCAATGACTATTGGGCAAGGCGCTTGTCGCAACACACGATCTGCATTGGAACCAAAGAGCGTACGCATTCCGTAATCAGTGCCGCTCGCCCCTATGCAAATCAAATCGATGTGCTGCTCTTCGGCATAGGTTAAGATTTCACGATATGGCAATCCTCGCCGTAGCGCCTGTTTGATTTCACACCAAGCCAACGCCTCCGGTGGTATCACACTGTTGAGACGAATCTCAGCCTCCTCAAAATTTTTATCGGAGTTGATCGGCAGAAACGATAACTCGGGAGCTTCGTGTTTTTTACGCTCCGGCAGAACGTGAAGCAGGTGAAGCTCTGTCTGATACTCCTGCGCAAATGATAATCCATAGGCGAGAGCCAGTTCTGAGTCGCTTGAATAATCATAGGCGACCAGGACGCGCTTAAGATTCACTTCCGCTGATCTGCCGACCCAATCCTGTTCTTGCGGATGAGATACAAAGACCGGACACGGAGCCGTGCGGCATACCGCTTCAGCAGTTGAGCCCAACAACACCGCATTCGGTCTTCTTCTGGAACGCATCACAATCAGATCTGCGGATAACTCTGCTGCTTTCATGGTGATGGCTTCGGCAGGATCACCTTCGACAAGCACGACGCCCCAGGAGAAATCGCTAGTCCCGGTAGAATGAGTATGTTTGTAGAGGAAGCTCTCTATCGCCTCCTTGATTGCTACTCGATTGGAAAACCCTGCGATCTTTGATCGATCAGCGCAGTGCAGAATAAAAAGTTTCGCCTGATAATCTTTTGCAAGTGCAATCGCATAACGCAGAGCTTCATCCGAATCCTCCGAAAAATTGACCGGACAAACAATCCTGTTAAAAACTAAACGCTCATTGGTATTTTTTGATAATGACATCATGGCTTTCCTCCAGAGCCTATCAGCCCCTTCTGCAATCGATTTCTCTCATACCATACAAAAGAGCAATAGCTATTTATTAATTCTGTTCCGGTGCCACAGGACCTCGGGTCTCACCTTTCGGGAGAGTTTTCCGCCCGCTTATTTCGCTCGGCTGAATGCGGTAGATGGCGACCTTGCTGGCGCGTCCCCAGGCATCTATCCACATGTTATTCAATGCAGGCGTCAAAGTCGGGTTGACCTCTTTGATGAATTGCAGAGCAGGCTCTATATCTTCATGTCTTGTGAGCAATTCGACCTTCCCAGTGACGATTACGCTATGCCAGTTGAACGGGTCCTGAACTTCTTCGACCTGTAAACAGACTTCAGGGTTTGCTGAAATGTATTCCGTCTTCATACCTTCGGTCGTAAAAAAGTAAAAGCCATCCAATTGATGTACAAAATGAATTGGTACAACATAGGGATGTCCTTCGCGTGCACAGCCAAGGTGGCCATAATTCACTCGACGCAAAAGCTCATGCATTTCTGTAGAGCCCATTTCTTCAATTTCTACCATTGTCTCTTCCTCCTAACCTTCTCTAATTAATCCCTGGCAACCATCAAGCAGAGCAATCCATATTCCAAGCCTGATTGCGGTTAATCATCTTCATCTTGTAGCTGCAATTCGTATTTTGTGTTGGTCGAGAAAGTGAAAATTCACCCAAAGGTATGGAAATATCCCTCAAACAGGCAGGCGCCACAAGAAAAGCTCTCGCACAAGTAAAGAGAGGCGGCGATTCTAAAAGCCAATAAGGGTAAGGGATTTTGAATTCATCACCTCACCTTTCGCATCATCGAACAACTCTTTCTACAGACTTTCAAGTGATGGAATACCGATTGCCATCAGATAGCCTGTAACTCCAGGCTCATTAGAAACAAGGCTTTGATACGGAGGTCATTATGTTTTTTCGAACGACGAAATTAATTACCGTCTGTCTTCTGACTTTGCTGGTACTCTCACATAAAAGCGCCGCTCAAGAGGCCGTTCCAGTCAAGGAGCAAACAACCGGTGATGTCGAAATCTTGCGTAAAAAGCTGGAAGCGCAAGAGGCACAAATCAAAGAGATGAAAGACAATCTTAACCGCCAAAATGGTCTCATTGAACGCCAGCAACAGTTATTGGAAGGTTTGCAGCACAGGCTTGGACAAGGCGATAACGCGCCGGTAACAACCGGCAAAGCTATTGATGAGAAACCTGCAACAACATCGAAGCCTTCACAGAGTCCAGAGAATGAAAGAATAAAATTTAATGGGCTCGTACAGGGATGGTATGCCAGTGGCAATGCAGGATACTCAGACACCTTTTTATTGCGCCGTGCAGAACTGAGATTTAGCGGTCAGCTCAGTCCTCACGTGAAATGGATGATGATGATAGACCCGGCAAAAGCGCTCACCCTAAACAAAACCTACACAACCATAGACGGTTCGCGTGTGGTCAGCGATGTCAATGTCAATCCCTCAAGTCGGATTTTGCAGGATGCCTATATTACGCTCGACTACAATAAAAATCTGCAAGTACAGATCGGGCAATTCAAAGTTCCTCTCAGCCTCGAAGGCTTACAGGCAAATGCCAAACTCGACACGGTTGAACGCACCTTATTTGCTTCTGACCGGGCGCGTGGCGGCAACTATGGCGCAGTCTGGGATACGGGAGTGATGATTCGCGGCACTCTCTCGGATCACGCGGACTATCAGGCAGGTCTATTTAACGGCAGCGGAGAGCATCACAACGATGTGGATAGGAATGATCAAAAAGCCTTGATTGGTCGTTTCGTCGTCCGTCCTCCCTTCCTGAAGGGATTACAGGTAGGCAGTTCGGGAGCCTGGGGAGGGAGAGCAAGAGCGGATCGGCTACGTCGTGACAGACTGGGGGCGGAAGTGGTTTTCAGTCAAAGCCATTTCACTTTCAAATCCGAATGGATGGTTGGCAAAGATTCAGAAACGCATCGCCTGGGTTACTACACGCACTTCGCTTATCGACTGACACCAAAGCTTGAAGCCATCTTTCGTTACGATAGCTGGGACCCGGATACGCGACTGGAAACGAACCCGCTCACAGTGACGGAGCGCGATTACGTTGCGGGCTTCAATTACTTCTTCACGGAAAACAACGTGAAGTTTCAATTCAACTATGTACACAAGACGTTTGCGCAAAATATCGCCTCATCAAGGAATCTTCTGCTGGCCAATCTGCAAACCTCCTGGTGATGCGAAATGAGAGACGCGAACTTGTTGTGCGCGATTCATTCTGTTATACGAAGAGGCGCAAATGGCACAGTAAGAAAGCACCGTTTAGAGGCAGTCTCTGGCCGCCCCTAAACCGCTTCTTTATGATTTACAATTGGACATTGCCGGAGTTGTTCAGATTCTTTCAAGTGATGAGATGAAAAAGCGAACTGTTCAACGAATCGTGCTTGGCTCCCTGATCGGCATATTTGCCGGTGTTGGTAGTTATACATTTATATACGCCAAGGGTTATTCCTACTTGATGAATGATCCAACCTCATGCGCCAACTGCCATGTGATGGAAGAGCAATACAGCGGTTGGATTAAGTCCAGTCATCGCGCCGTTGCAACCTGTAATGACTGCCATACGCCGCCGGGCTTGGTTGCGAAATATGCCACAAAGGCTTCAAACGGCTTCTGGCATTCATTCGCTTTTACATCAGGCCGTTTTCACGAACCCATACAGATCAAGCCGCACAATCTAAAAGTCACAGAACAAGCTTGTCGCAAATGCCATGCAGACATCGTTGAAGCAATTGAAACACCTCATACGAATCAAGAGGAACTGCTCTCCTGTATTAAATGTCATAGATCAGTCGGGCATCTTCACTAACAAAAAAGAAATTAGAGGATAAAAGAATGAGCGAATCGTCAAATACTCCAGTCTCTCAGGAAACCAAACCGAGCCGTAGCCGCACGATCAAATTGATCTTCGTCACAGCTTTTATCACAGCACTTGCCGCGATTGGAATCACCGCTCTTCTTGTCAATATCTTCGAGCGCAAGCAAGAAGCGAGGAATCCATTTTATCGTGTCGTTGAGATCACTGACGAAACCGAAGACCCGGAAATCTGGGGTAAAAATTTCCCCATGCAATATGACGGCTATAAGCGAACTGTAGATCAGGTGCGAACACGATTTGGCGGCAGCGAAGCCGTACCACACACGCCAACGCAAGTAGACCCCAGGTCTGTAACCGCTCAGTCCCGACTCGAAGACGACCCGCGATTGAAGACCATGTGGGCAGGTTATGCGTTTGCAAAAGATTTCCGCGAAGAGCGCGGACACGCCTATATGCTCGAAGACCAGACCTACACACAGCGCCAGCAGGTCGTACAACAACCAGGCACCTGTATGCACTGTCATGGGTCTGTCTATCTTCCCTATAAAAAGCTCGGCGGCGGCGATCTAATCAAAGGCTTCGAGAAGATGAATCAGATGACCTATAGCGAAGCGCGTACCTTGGTGAACCATCCGGTTACCTGCATTGATTGTCACGATTCAAGCACCATGCAATTGCGTGTAACCCGGCCCGGTTTTATGGAAGGCATGCGCGCCCTCAAAGCTTCACAGGGTGTCGTCAATTATGATGTCAACAAAGATGCTACGCGGCAAGAGATGCGCAGCTATGTTTGCGGTCAATGCCATGTTGAATACTATTTCAAAGGACCGGAAAAGCGTCTGGTTTACCCTTGGGCGAAAGGTTTGAAAATCGAGAATATTCTTGATTACTACGAAGAAGTGAAGCATAAGGATTGGGTTCATGCAGAGAGTGGCGCAGAGGTTCTGAAAGCGCAGCACCCGGAATTTGAATTGTTTAATCAAGGCCTCCATGCGCGTTCGGGGGTTGGTTGCGCCGATTGCCATATGCCGTATATGCGTGAAGGCTCGTTGAAAATCAGTGATCATCACATTCGCAGTCCACTCTTGAATATCAACAGGGCATGTCAGACCTGTCACAAATGGAGTGAGGGTGAATTGAAAATTCGAGTTGAAACCATTCAAGAACGCACCTTCGAGTTGCGCAATCTGGCGATGGACGCCCTTGTGCAATTGATCGGCGAAATCAAAGCTGCCCGCACAGCAGGAAGAAGTGACGCGGAACTGGCAAGCGCCAGGCAGTTCCAACGGCGTGCCCAGTTCATGCTTGATTTTATTGAGGCGGAAAATTCAATGGGGTTTCACGCGCCACAGGAAGCGGCGCGGATTCTGGGCAAATCCATAGACGCTTCGCGACAGGGACAAGGGGCGCTGAGAGGGTTAATGAGCAATGGGAAGTAGGTATTTGTTTCGCATCTCGATGGCCTTTGAGCTAAACAGGGAGGGATAGATATGGGAGACCATGATGTTTCTGCGGAACATGATGATCAACAAGCTCTTGAATTCATGGAATCATTACTTGCCGATTTATCCGCTCTGGAGAAAATGATAGAGACCGGCAGGATAGAGAGCGGAGTACGTAGGATTGGCGCTGAACAAGAGATGTTTCTTGTTGATCGGTTCATGCGACCCGCCTCTCTTGCTACAGAAGTGCTTGCGAAAGTGAACGACCCGCGATTGACTACAGAGATCGGTAAATTCAATCTCGAAGCCAATCTCTCGCCGCAAATATTCCGAGACAATTGCCTGCGCGCAATGGAGAAAGAGTTACAAGAGGTTGTGGAACTCGCCAGAACAGGTGCCAACGCTTTTGACGCCGATGTCGTTTTAACAGGTATCCTGCCGACCATTCGCCAATCCGATTTAACCTTGGATAATCTCTCACCCAATCCGAGGTATGCGGAACTCAATCGGGCATTGAATCGTCTGCGAGGCAATATCTTCAATGTTCACATCAAAGGACTTGATTCACTGCACCTGACGCATGACAACATGATGCTTGAAGCCTGCTGCACAAGCTTTCAGGTTCACCTGCAAGTCAGCGCCGAGGAATTTGTAGAGCTTTACAACTGGGCGCAAGCGATAACGGCTCCCTTAATGGCGGCGGCAACCAACTCGCCACTCTTGCTCGGCTATCGCCTCTGGCACGAAACCAGGATTGCGCTCTTTCAACATTCTGTGGATGAACGATCAAGCACTCGCTATTTGCGCGGACATCCCGCAAGAGTGACCTTCGGGAATCAATGGCTGAAAGATTCTGTGCTTGAACTCTTCCGCGAACAGATTGCGCGATTCCGTGTGATTCTCACGAAAAAGATCGAAGAAGACCCGCTGATACTTTTGGAAAAAGGAGAATTGCCCGAACTGCTGGCGCTGCGTTTGCACAACGGCACGGTGTGGCGTTGGAATCGTCCCTGCTATGGCATCAGCGAGGGGCAAGCCCATCTGAGAATTGAAAATCGAGTCATTCCGTCAGGCCCTACAACCCTCGACGAGATGGCGAATGCCGCATTCTTCCTGGGGTTGATGGTGGCGCTTCACGAAGAATATGGCGACGTAAGCAAATCCATGTCATTCGATTCTGCGAAAGAGAATTTCTTTTCGGCAGCCAGGCATGGCTTGAATGCTCAATTCACCTGGCTGAAGGAGTGCCGGATACCCGCGCCCGAATTGATTCTTGACCACTTGCTGCCACTCGCGCATCAAGGG
>JANMSG010000129.1:0-4926 GCA_031389065.1 Acidobacteriota bacterium
GTCTGGAGTCTGGAGTCTGGTGTCTGGAGTCCGGCATCCGGCATCCGACATATGTTTTTGAAGTGCGATAAGAAATTAAAGCGGTTTAGGAATGGTTGCAACATCGTTCCTTCATCACTATCGAAAATTTTAAGGAGGCTGGTGTGAGGAGTCCTTTACTGCCTGCATTTGAAAGAATGCAAAATTTATAAATCAAAATCAAATCGAAATTTGAGCAGGACACGCGCCTGCCCAAATTTTACAAAGCAAAATGAATGGTCAGTGGCTTTCGCCGATTCGGGCAGGCGCGTGTCCTTCCCCTACATTTTTCCGACGCCAGCCTAATATTTTGCAAGAGCCAGAGCCTTTTGATAGACGTCTTCGACCTGCGGCAAGACTTCGCGTTCGAGAATCGCCGAAAAAGGAACCGGACAATCATCGCCGGCAACGCGCATAACGGGAGCGTCAAGACTATCGAAACAATATTCGGCAATCTGTGCAGCGATTTCGCCGCCGAAGCCCGCGAACAATTGCGCTTCATGTACGACCAAAGCTCTTGAGGTTTTACGAACCGAATTATAAATTGTCTCCGAATCAAGCGGCACGATGGAGCGCAGGTCTATGACTTCGGCGCTGATTCCGTGTTCGTCCTGCAACTGCGAGGCGGCGCGCAAACACCAATGCAAGGGCGTACCGTAAGAGATAATCGAAAGGTCTGTGCCTTCGCGGCGAATTTTGGCTTTGCCGAAAGGAATTTCGTAATGTTCGCCAGGGTTCGAGGCTTTTGCGAAAACCTGATTGTAAAGATATTTCGGCTCAAGGAAGAACGTGAAGCCACGGCTGCGCATGCAATGACGTAAGAGACCCGCCGCGTCATCTGCAAAAGCTGGAGTGACGACGCGAATCCCTGGCAATGCTGCGAAGATGGATTCGAGATTCTGCGAGTGATACAAACCGCCGTGAATGTAACCGCCCGATGAAAGTCGCGCAACGATGTTGGGCGTCCATTGCCCGTTGGCGCGATAATAGTCGTGCGAGGTGTCAACGACTTGTTCCATAGCAGGCCACAAATAGTCTGCAAATTGCGCTGCTTCAATGACCACCCAAATGTCTTCGCGGAAACGCGAGAAACCGTTGGCGGTGCCGACGATGTAATTTTCCGCAATCGGTGCGTTGAAGACGCGCGAAGGCCCGAACTCTTGCTGCATTCCTTTGGTGACATTAAAGACGCCGCCTTTCTCTTTCGAGGCCACATCCTGTCCCCATAGAAAGGTGTTCGGGTTGCGACGAAATTCCGTTTTGAGGGTTTCGTTTATGGCTTCGCGCAAGGTGACAATCGCGCCACCGGTGTCAGGAATCGTCGCGGCAGGCGAAACCTTCGCTGCTTCCGGGAAGACAAAAAGCGTAGCGGTTTTCGGGTCAGGGTCGGGCGAGGCTTCGGCTCTTTCGGCAGCGTCCTGCACCACTTTGCGATTCTCTTCTTCGATTGCCAGCAAGGTCGATTCGTTTACATTTTCGACATTGAGCAAGTGCAGCTTCAAGCGCTCGTAAGGATCGAATGTGCGAACTTCGGCCAACTCTTCTTCGCTGCGATAGAGTTCGTGGCGATCCGAGTTTGAATGCGCGTGCAATCTTTCGCAGAAAGCATGCAGCAAGACGGGACCGTTCCCTTGATGAACATGGTCTACGGCGCGGCTCATTGCTTTAGTGGCGTCAAACGGATTGGTGCCATCACAGTTGATAATCGTCAGACCTTTGATGCCGCGATAATTTTCCGAAACCGTATGATTGGCAGATTGTTCAGCGACGGGAACCGATATGCCGTAGCCATTGTTTTGAATCACGAAAATCACCGGTAGAACTTCGCGAGCAGCTCCGTTTAACGCCTCAAACACATAGCCTTCCGATGTAGAGGATTCGCCTTGGCTGCTATAGACAATGGCATCCGAATCGTAATATTTCACCGCACGACCAAGCCCCGCAGCGTGTTGCGTGTGGTTTCCTGTTGCAGAAGATACGTTCCAGATGCCGATCGAAAGCTTCGCGAAATGGTTGCTCATATGGCGACCGCCGCCGGCAACGTCTGCGGCTTTCGACAAGCCATTCAAGATAATTTCATATGGTGTAAGGCCTGCTGCAAGGCAGGTCAACATATCCCTGTAGTAAGGGAAAAGATAATCTTTGTTGGGACGAAAAGCTAAACCCAGGGCGAGTTGAATGCCATCGTGACCGGCGTGCGAGGCGTGATAAGACCAGCCTTTTGCCTGTCTTAAATAATTTCGTGCCTTGTCATCAAGCATTTTCCCAAGACTGATGAGCCTGTACCATTCCAGTTGTTTATCAATTTCCGCCCCCCCCGCCGCATCGGCCAAAGGTCTGTAAGGCAATTGGGCTATCTCATTTGCACTCATATTTCAATTTCCTCTCATTCAAGCAATGCTGTTTTAGTTTTATTCGAGCAATGTTGTTTTAGTTTTTTTTGTCTCTTCCACTTTATCCAACAGAGGCAAGAAAAGCCAGAGTCCAGGTTCAGGTAAGTAAAAACATCATTTGTTACCGGTATAGCTCTGTTCGATTACACAAATGGGCATAGCGAAAAGCCTGCCCTCACGTCGAAGTTAGAAGGCTTCGGCGCGCCTCTATTGATCCTCTCGGTCTGCATTTTCTACCATTCGCAGTCCTGTTTCTTTGTTTGTTGTGCGGCTTCTCAAAATTTGCGACTTTCCAAAGAATGATAGAAGATAACAAAATTTTGATGAGAGAACAACGCTGTGGGCGCAACTCCTCTTTTGCGCTGAATTTTTATGGTTCATAAGGTGGGGTGAGAAGAATTTTGTTTCAAACGTAGGTATCATCAACATAACACCAAGCCCAATTCTCTCCCGGCTCAATGGACTTGATAATCGGGTGTCCAGTCTCTTCAAAATGCTTGGTAGCGTGTTTATATTTCGAGGAATCGCAACAACCTACGTGACCGCAAATTTGACACAAGCGCAAATGCACCCATTGATAGTGCCCTGCAAGACATTCTTCACAACCTGTGATTTTCGGCGAGAACTCGTTGATTTGATTTAGATGTGCGCATTTGGCTGTTTGCTGCGCCTCTTCGAGCAAGTAACTCTTTGCCGCTTGTTCTTTCTTGACGCCCTCAAGCCAAACTTCTGCGACGAGCGCGGTGAGCAAGAATCCGACCAGGATAAGCGGCGCAAGGTGTTGCCCGAAAGCGGCAAGCGCGATAGCAATAGCACTTACCGTGAGGCGTGACCACACCATATGCGTATGCCTGGCAGATAGACGAATGGCAACCGTCGTCAGCAAGAAAAGAGCGACGCTGCCGCAAAGCAACCAGCGAGCGCCTGTTGACAGCGTCGGATGAGCCGCTTCTTTGATCGCGTGTTGCGTGGCTACGCCGATGGCAGCTACGCTTACGGCAATCGGGAAATGCGCATACACGTAAATTTGCGCGGCAAGCATTTCGCCTTGCCGAATTCCTGAAATCTCTACGAAATCGTAATAAATCCACCAGATTGACGCAGCGATTGCGAATCCGAAGACGCCGAGAATCGTCGAGATCAATTCCCAATCCATTCCAGCCAATCCTGTAACGCCGGTCAACACGGCTTCGCCGATAACAATCAATGTGAACAAACCGAATCGCTCGGGAATGTGTGAAGCATCGTAAGGCGTACGACGCACCACCGAAAGATTTACGAAAGCTGCCAGGAGTTCAATGGAAAAACCTACACCCCACAAGATGAACTGCAAGGGGTTTGGAACAAAGATAGACGCGAACCACACTGCCACGCCGAGCGAAAAACTTATCGAATAGCGGACGCACAAATCACGCGCCAAGGGAACGTAATAAGCAGCACGAAGATATAAAGCGATCAAAATGACGCGGACGACGATGTAAGAGACGGTGAAGGCTACCGCTTTACCCTGAAACGCTCCATGTACATTGACGGCAAGAGCTGCCATCGCGAGCATTCCACCAAACATCATCAAACGAAATACGGCATCTTCGCTCTCGAAGCGGTCAGCATAAAAACTATACCCCACCCAAGCCCACCACACGGGCGCAAAAAACGCCAGATAGCGCAAGAAACCGCCAAGGGTAAAATCCTGATTGAGCGAATGAGCGACCTGCGCGACAGCTAATACAAAAATCAAGTCAAAGAAAAGCTCCAGCCAACTCGCGTGTCTCTCTCCTTGCGTGTTTTCAATTGAGCGTAGTCGCGGTCGCCGCACCACATTGTCTATCTGCATCTTGCGATTCTTTCCTTCAATACCGAAAAATTCCAAATCTTTACTCTTCAAATTCAAAATGCCCAAAATCTACTGTCTCATTCCCTGATTCCTGCTTCGCCGCTTTGTTATCCAATGAGCGAAAACAGAAAGAACTGGTAAAAAGAGAATAAGCAGTAGCCCGAAAACGAGCAAGCTTTCGCTTTCCCCAATCACCTTTCCAGCGCTTATTGACCTGCAAACATCAGCGAAAAATCAGCGATGCTTCTTCTCACTTCCCTATTCCCTAACACTTACTTTCTACGTCCTTTGACACATTTTCTTTGAACTAATTTTTCCAGACCGTCGTTAGTAGGCTTCGAGAAGAAAGAAGACCCTATTTCTCTAGATAATAATTTGGAATAATGAAATGAAATTCTTTGAAGCAATAGCTTTGGCGGTAAATGCGATAAAAGCACATAAATTACGTTCGTTTCTGACTCTGCTCGGCATCATCTTCGGCGTCGCTGTGGTCATCGTCGTGGTTTCGCTCATCGAAGGATTCAACAAATATTTTGAGGAAAAAATCTCCGACCTGGGCTCCAATGCCTTCGTCGTTGACAAGATGGGCATCGTCACCAGCATGCAAGAATGGATTGATAAGA
Organism: Acidobacteriota bacterium; assembly: GCA_031389065.1. GTDB lineage: Bacteria > Acidobacteriota > Blastocatellia > UBA7656 > UBA7656 > JACQDB01. The sequence goes on from JANMSG010000129.1 coordinate 4,869, forward strand.
GCAAAAAGAACAAAGACCTTAAGATTGAAGACCTCGAAGCCATCAAAGCCAATCCCAC
>JANMSG010000135.1:0-4818 GCA_031389065.1 Acidobacteriota bacterium
CAGAATAGCGTAGGCGATTAACCACAATTATTCCCGCGTGTTGTTTGCCTTGCCTTATATACTCGGTGTGCAGCTTGCAAAAATCTCCTACATTGAAAGTGTAAATCACACGCCCTTGATCGGTTGCATACAGAAGCTGTAATTCATCGGCTTTTCCTATCATTCCTTCGTCAAATACCGTTGTGACGTCAATTCCGCGGGCTCGAAGCCCTTGAACCAGAGCGCGCGACATTGCATCTTCATCAATATACAGGCGAACTACCATAGGGTGATCCGAGTAAACGCATTATCGAATTGGGATGCTTGCTTTGATATGCAAGAAAACTCCATTGCCTTGAACTAGGGCTGCCTGAATTTCCTTTCTAACATTTCGGCTTCTGCTCTTTCGGCTTCAAGATCGGCTTCGATTTCTTCTCGATTGCTGTGATAGTAAGCCAGAGCGATATAAACTTGAGCAAGCGTCAGTTGAGGATATTGGTCAGCAATCTCTTCGGCGTTCATTCCCTGTTTATATAACGAAACCATTTGATTGACAGTGACACGAGTCCCTTCAATCCTGAGTCGTCCACCGCACACCTCAGGCGAGGTGACTAATTCTGCGATTCTTGTACTCATATCGCATTCTCCTTTGAAACCATACTATCCCAAATATCCCAGGCTGCGCAGGCGTTCGCGGATCTCTTCGCTCTCTTCATCACTCATCACGCCAACATCGCTTGAGCCTTCATACACCGAAGCATCCGAACTTCTGACGGGATTGGCTCGCATATACTCTTCAGTAAATATTTCTTCCATGACGCGACCATCCATATCCGCAGGAATCTCTACGCCAAAGGCATGCAAAATAGTCGGCGCATAATCAATGATTCTCGCAGTCTCGAATCGCAATCCTTTTCGTAAATCGGGACCGCGACCAATCATGATGCCGTGCATCCGATGGTCGCCGGAATTGCCGTAAACCGGCGTGATGAATTTATTCGAGGTCAAATCCAAAGTACCAAGCGGCTTGTTCGTCATATCCGTAGGCAAAAATTGCAGGTCAGGCGATTCTTCCGTGTGTGCGCCTGTATAGAGGTCTTCGCGTCGCCAGATGGGACCAATTAGGGGTTGCGTGGTTTCGGGGTCTGTGAGGTTTTTTAAACGCTCAGTCAGATCCTGCATTACGCGCTCATATTCTGCGCCCGGCTCGACGACACCCTGTTCTTCGCGACCTTTCAAATTGACGAATATTTGCCCGTAGTTGCCTTTTGAAAACGCCACGGTGCGCGACCAATCCACATCATCAAGTGAAAGCATCAAGGCATTGGCTAGTTTCATTAAGCCGGAGCGATTCGATACCCCTACAGACAGACGCAAGTGCGCAAGACCCAATTTCATAGCTGTGCGATACGCTAAATCTGGAGTCAACCCTAGTCTGAACAGAGTCTTTTTGAAGCGCGTCATCGCATCGCGTTTCAGCACCAGTAAGCCTTCATTTATGAGCCACACGTTGAAGCAAAGGAATTTTTTAATCGGTCCGAAGCCGTGATCGGAACCCATAAAAACCGTTGTCACTTCACCTACCTCATCAAATAGCTGACCGATGGTTGAATCAACCGCGCTCCAATATTGGTGTATGCGGGCGATGTTTGCATCGTACTCTTTCTGGTCAAAGAAAGGATGCGTTTTGTCTAACAAATGCCACAACTCGTGTTGAAATCTATCTGTGCTCCAATAGTGCGTCACGAAAACTTCCCAGGGGTAGTTTCTCATCAAGTAGAGATTGACTTTGGTTTTGTATTCGAGTTCGGCAAAGAGTTGATCCAGTATTTTGTCAACATTGCCGGGTGTATAGACTTCCGTAATGTAGAGCTGATATTCGCCAAATTGCGCTTCAATCTCTTGTCTGAGATTTTCGGGATATGTGAAATCCGTGCGTCCTCTTGGTGTGAGGAAATCCGCAACCATTACGCCATTGGTCATCGTCGGCGGATAGGTCACAGGCATATTCGTGACGATTGCGGGTTTGCTTTGATTGCCGAGAATATCCCAGAAAGGCAGACCATCGCGGGCACGTGCACTGACAGGCATATCAGGCATTTTGCCTGAGCCTTTGCGACGCAACAAAAATTCAAAAATGCCGTGTTTGCCAGGGTTTGTGCCGGTGGCGAAAGAGACCCAGGCGGTAGGCGTAATCGGCGGAATCGTTGTTTCGAGCGGCGAGCGCACGCCTTCGCCAATAAATTTTTGCAGGCGTGGCATCAAGCCTTGCTGCATCAACGGGTCAAGAACATCAAAGGTAGAGCCATCAAGACCAATAAATAATAGTTTTTTACTCATAATCAATAACTTTTTTAAGATTGCACGTCTTCTGGAAATTTTATTTTGTCGTACAATTGCGCAAGCGAAATGGTGCAGTCAATCGAAGCAATGTGAAGCCTGCTGCCTAAACCTCTGCTGACCATAGTTAAGAACCAGCCAGTCTGTTGTTTGATAAAATGTTCAACGCGCGGCTCCTCCTGGGCGATTAAAACATAATCGGTAAACGTATCCATGGCCTGATAGTGAAGAAATTTCACACCTCTGTCGAACTCTTCCGTTGAAGGCGAAAGAACTTCAAAAATCACTTTCGGATTGATAATCACATCCTGCTTATCGTCGTGAAAAATTGGTTCCTCACAGACAACCGAAAGGTCTGGATATGAATAAAGCCAACTATAGCCGGTTCTGATTTTCATATCGCTGTTTAATGCACGACAAGGTTTTCCTCTCAACTGTTGCACAACTTCACTTGTGAGATTCGCTGTGATAGCGGAATGATCCGGACCTGCGCCAGCCAGTGCATAGATTATTCCAAGGAAATATTCGCTTTTATCCCCCGCTTTTCTTTCGAGCTCCAAGTATTCTTCGGGCGTAAATTTCTGTCTCGGGCTTAAATCCATACAACAATTCCTCACCTGCATTTCACACACAAAGTCTGCCGTGCATCTGTTCAATAAAACTTTCGACTATAGAGTACACATCGGTAAATTTCAACCGTGAGCGTTTCGCGCCACAACCAACAAAAAGCCTATCAAGAGAATTCCGCCAACACCAAGCAAGCCGATCAGCCAAGCCTCGCGGCGTTTTCGTTTTTTAATCTCGGCTGAAAGTTGCTGCCAAAATTCGCTTATGCGATTCAACTCCCGATCATCATAAAAACGCAAGGCTAGTAACAAAACAGGAAATGACAACGCCAGCAACGTCTTCACCCCCAGAGACAAAAGCAGCGTAATCGTTTGTGGCGAGTCTCCACGCAGATAATCCATCAGATAAAAAATCGTCACCATCAACGCACCAATCCCCAGAATCGTGAAGACGCGACCCCACTCATAGCGAACTTTGAAAAAAAGATTCGATACCCAATACCGGAGCCCGCAAAAAAAGATATAAGAGAAAAACGTAGCGACGGTTGCGCCGTAAATGCCGTAACGCGGAATCAAAACGAAGTTGAGCGCGACATTAAAGCCCAACGCGACGATTGTCAAAATAGGCCCGTAGATGGTTCGTTTGCGCAGTGTGATGCCAATATTGAGAACCCGTGAGGCGCTGTCTAAAACTACCGACAAGGCTAGCAAAGGCAGAATCGTAGCCACAGGGTAATAGCCCTTCAGCGCGTAAATCAAAAGCCCGTCGCCGCCGACCGCCGCGACACCAAGAGCCAGAAACATACTGACAAAAAGAATGTAAGTCAGCACACGCGAGTAGTATTCTTCCGCGCCTTCTTCATTCATTACCTTGAAGCGCATCACCGTCCACACCTGACCGAATGGCATCGTCGCAAGCGTCGTAACAACGCCTGTCAGGCTATTCGCCATTGAATAAACACCGACTTCCCCGGAGCCTTTTTTTGCGTAATGCTCCAGAAAGAAGCGGTCAATCACAATGAAAAGTGTGGAAGCAAGGGTACCGAAAATAAATGGCATTCCGAATGAAAGCATCCCCTTTAATTCGGAAAATGAGAAACTCAAACTCAAGTCGCGCCTTACGGCAAAATAGAAGATCGCCGATTCAAAAGCGACGCTTATCAAGCGACCTATCAACACATTTTGTACGGAAGCATCCACGTAGATCACCAGATAAGCGATCAGTGAAATTTGTACGACGAAAGAGATGATGTTGAGAATAGAGTAGCGCGCCGAGTTAAATTTTGCTCTGAGGATGGAATCGGGAATCGTATTGATAACTTCAAAGAAGCCTATGAAGAAGACCAACCGCAACAGGTTTTCTCTGGCAGGGCTGCCTTTGAATATCAATGCCGAAAACTGCGGAGCCAATCCATAAAGCAACGCCGTAAAGATTGCTGATGAAACCAGAAGAAAGATGAATGTCGAGCCGACGATGCGGCGACGATGCGTTACGTCTTCGGTGTCATAGTAGTGGCGAAAGAAGGCGTGATTTAAACCGAACTTGAAAACGATCGAAATGAGCGTCAGCGTAATTATCAGTAATGACAGCACGCCAAACTCACCTGTCGTTAGTTTGCGCGAATATAAGGGTACCAGCAAAATGCCGAAGGCGCTGTTGACCACGCTGCCGATGCTGAAAATGAGCGTGTGCTTGACTGTCTTTTGTATCTTGTCGTAAATCGTAAGCGCTCTCCCAAATGTGGATTGCGAATGCAGGTTGCGGACGAAAAATCACACGCCGCTTTTTCGTCCCGCCTTCAGCCATTCACAGATTTTTGCCCTTTTACGCGCCGCTTCATTCGCAAAAAAATCAAAGCCGCAAGAACAATGATTGCCGAGGCAAGGCTCAAAGAAATAGCGCCTCGGAAGGACTTCGGAGCAAACGTGAATG
>JANMSG010000147.1:0-8417 GCA_031389065.1 Acidobacteriota bacterium
TCAGTTTGTTGATGACGCAACCGCCATCTTTCTCTATCTATGAATCTGAAAACAACAAGGTGCCAGAGGATTTGCGCCCGTTACTCACCTTCATTCCACTGGTGCAGGAGTTTTATATCAAGAGCAACGTAAAAGAATTGGCGAGGAAGTATCTGGCTGTTTCCGAAAGTTATGCGGCTGCCTACCGTCGTCCAATTGGCGAAATGATTTATCATATCCTTGAGTATTTTCACTTGCGACCCGAAACCATCGTCAACATGAAACCGCTCATCGTTAGTTCCGGCGAACCTGGCTCAAAAGTTAAAAAAGAGACCCTTGTAGCGCGTACCAGGTCGCGTCAAGTTTATATCATTCCCGATCCGCTTTCGTCTGCCGGTAGCTCGTTTGCGCGAGACGATTTTCTCAATCAAAAAGATGATTTGCTATCGCGCCGCGTAGGCGATGATTACCTGGTATCAATGGGCCCATATTCGAACATTGATGCGGTTCGCACGACGCTGATTCGTTTCGTGCTGGATCCATTGATTGAGCGAAAATTAAAAACTACGATCGAATACAAAGAGCCACTGCTGAAACTTGTCAAAGCAGTGCCGACTTCAAGCCGCGAATATCACGGTAGTGTTTATCAAATTGTCAGGGAATCGTTGGCGGGCGCTGCTGAAGCGCGTTTGCGTCGCCTTCAAGCGATTGAAACACGCGGCAACTATTCCGAAGATGAAGCGGCAACAGATTTGGCGCAAGCCTATCTGCGCGGCGCAGTTCTGGCATTTCACTTTTATGAATCGCTCAAGGATTTAGAAAAAGTGGGTATTGGCATTGAAGATTTTTACGACCAGATGCTGGCGACGATAAAATTTGAGAAAGAAGAAAAACGCGCCACCGATTTCGAGCCCATCGTTGCCCGCGTGAGCGCAGCGCGAAAGAAGGCTGCCGAGGCGAGCAAAACAGAATTGGTTGGGGAACCATTTGTTGGAACGCTGACGAAAAAGATTCTCGAGTCGGATGATTTGATACGTCAAAAACGATTCGTAGAAGCGCGCGCTATGCTTGAAGAGGTGCTGGTGGCTGATCCAAAGAATGCGCGCGCGCTTTATGGAATGGGGCGAATCTTCAGTCAATCGCAAACCAAAGTCGAGGCCGACCCTGCCGCAGAGGAAAACGAAAGGATTCAAGCGCAACATGAACGCTTTAAGATTGCCATGAATTTTTATCGCAAGGTGGTTGAAAACGCTTCGCAGGATTCGGAGAGGTGGATGATTCAATGGAGTCACGTTTTGATTGGTCGCATTCTGGACTTTCAAGAGTTTCGCCAGGACGCGATAAACGAATACGAAAAAGCCATCGCTTTGGGCGATAAAATTCCGAATGGCGCCTACAAAGAAGCTATGGAAGGTAAGCTAAAACCATTTGGTCAAAAAGTTCCTTAATCGCTTTTTGAGCCTCTTAAAACGTAATGCTTGATTAATTGCCACTGGCTTTTGCTGGTGGATCATTGGGATACAAAGAACTGAAATTCCAGACACGAACCTGATGAATCCAGTTTGAGAATCTGGAAAGATTATCTTGAGAAAGAATCTATTTTCAAGCCCACAACTCTTGACTCTAATCAATCGTCCCACTATCATCAGTCCCTAGCATTTGAGAATAATAAAAACATCCTGCCCATTAAAATAAGAAATCCTCACCTGATTTTTGTATCGCAGTAGAAGAATCCTCACAAGATTTTTTTCATAAAGCGAGGGTAATTATTATGTCAGTAAGCTTGCAAGGAAGCGGTTCTGAAGAGGTTCGTGTTACGGCAGGGGAAAAGCTTGTTCTCCGTTTATGTGCATTCGATCCAACCGGTATCAGTAAAATTTTTGTTCAATGCTTTCAATTCAGTATGGCTAGCACTAATAAGATGAAACTTGCATCCGGAGAATTTTTAATTCCACTGGAAGAAAGCCTCAGACGCACAGAGTACGATATTTATATAGACTTTCCGGAAAATGCCGCGTACGGAAAATGGGGCATTCAAAACATAGAGTTTACCAACGGTCGAGGCTATAAAACCTCTTTCTATAGAGGGCAGGGCAAATTCGATAACATCTTGTTCGATGTCGTTCCCCCGCCTAGTAAAGAAGACGAATTGCTGCGCTTCACCAGCATAGAGATCGCTGGTCGTGTGGAGAGTCCGCTCAGACTTAGCGGCGGTAAGCGAGAAGCATTTCATAAGTCGCCTTGATCGGGACTCCGAAATTAGATCCGCCAAAGCTTTGCCCGCCATCAACGGTTGTCAGAATTGCCGAGTTGATGGCGATCACTCGACCTTCGCGATCAAAGATGGGACTGCCAGAGCCTCCATCTGTAGTTTGCGCGCTATGGACGATTTTACCTGTCAAAGCGTCCGTGACATTGCCTGTCGTGGTAAGCGGCCGTATGAGCCCACGACCGGCAAGTCCAAAGGCAACATCTTCAGCAGAGGTGCCGTGTAGTTTTAAAATTTCGCGACGCGCACCTTCATCATCAATGCGTTGTAACAAGCCATCAACGCCTGTCGGATAACCTAGCAACACGACAGGTGATCCAATGATGCTGCGCGGGTCGTCCGTACTCAAAGGTAGTTCGGGCAGCGCCGCATCGCCTTGCTCGAAACTACATAGAGAGATGTCATAGCGGTCAGATGAAATGGCTTCTTTCAATACAAACTGTTTTTTGATAGCCGGGAAGAAGGCAACAAACCTGTCGAGTTGTGCACGGAATCCGCTGCCCTGGCTCATAATTAATTGCGCGATGTTATCGGTTGCCCAGGGCTTGACGATGTGTTTGTTGGTAGCAATCAAACCTTGCTTGATGACAAAGCCTGTGCCTGTGTAATCAATCTGTACAGGGGGACCTTCGCCATCTACCGAAGCAAGTAAATTGCCGCTCTTATCAACGGGCGTTGCATTCTGGCCATCCGCAGATTCATAGCGCAATATTTTCCCTGTACCGCGCTCTGCAAATGTGTAGCTGCCGACAATTAAACAGACGCCCGGACTGTATTGCTCGGTGATTTTTTGCGTGAACTGGCGCGATTGCTCCGTCAGGTCTTGAAGCTGTTGTAGCTTCTCTTGTTGGGTCTTGATAAAATCCTGATCTTTTTGACGAAGCGCAACCGTGTCTTCAGCCTGTTTTCTCAAAAGCTCAATTTGACTGGTGTTGCGATGCAGCATGAGGAAATTCGATAAGATGATACCCATGAAAGCCATCAGGAGTAAGGCAAAAGTAGCGAGTACCGCGAACTTGGCTTTTTTAGGAATTTCAGCCCAAAGGCTCGCCGATAACTCTTTCACAAATAGCGTAGCCGTCAGTGGATGAACAGGCTGCGCCGATTGCGCGGCTTCAACAATTCTGTTGTTTTGCTTGACTAAACTCGCTGTTGTAAAATTTTCTGGCATCACCTGAAATAAGATGCTTGAGCTTGATAACCCATGTCCGAAATGGATGGTGTCACCATCGCGCAATTCAATGCCTGTTGCCAAATTACCTTCAGGCAATTCGCCGTTGATGCTGATTTCAAGTGCCTCTTGTTGGTAGCGTGATACTAGATGGATAGGCTGGTTGGCCTCGCAATAGATGTCTGCAATGAGACCGATAGGGAGGCTTCCGCCTTCTTCCGGCACGATCGTCAAATCGAACGTGTCGGTTGTTCCCACGGTCACATGATTTTGTTTGAAGATTCTGGTCTTGCCTTTTTCCGTGCCGGAAAGATAGACGAACATCAGCCGCGACATAAATTATGTTTCCCTCAAATTCTGAATATTAGCATCGCCAAAACTTAAAGCGCAAAGTTCAAGAAAGTTTTAGTTCACTCTTTGCAGCTTAATTTGTTGTGATAACATCAACACGATTCAAAAAAACTCAATCGGTGAAACGACTATGAAATCGCATTCGATGACCCTTTCCTATAAAAAGATGTTTTTCATGTCTGTAATTTTTCTTTCACTCGTCATTTCAACCAACGCTCTTTTGGCGTCGCAAGATAAAAATAAAAAAGATGAGAAAAAAGACGACAAGAAAAAGCCTACAGAACCCTTCGTTGTGAAGCGTTTAACGCAAGGCATCAGCCTACATGCATTAGGCACTGTATCACCAGATAAAAAGAGTCTCGCGTTAGTCGCGGCAAAGACGGGACTTGCTCCGAACCTTTACGTCATGAAGTTGGAAGATTTTTCCATCAGCGCGCCCCTGACAGATTTAAAGTGGGGAGCCACAGAGCCGCAATGGTCGCCGGATGGATCAAAGATAGCCTTCGCGGGTTTCGGAGATACGGGAAATTTTTCAGACATCTATCTGACAGATTTGAAAAGTGGCAGTCTTCGCAGGCTTACGGCAAACAATTTCAGCGACAAAGAGCCCATATTTTCGCCCGATGGCAAGCGTCTGATTTTTACAACCGATGAAAGCCCCCTGCCGGAAGCTGCGTTCGGCATCTTGCACATCGCCTCGGTAGCCGTCACCGGAGGCAAGTCTGAATACTTCACTGATGACGAAGCCATTTCCATTCGCCCAATGCTTTCGCTGGATAATAAGAGTATGTTTCTGGTCAAGGTGGGTGAACAAAGCGGCAGGCATTCGCTTTGGGAGTACGATTTGAATGGCAAGCCGATTCGTGATTGGACAGAAGACAAATTCGCTCGCATTCATCGGGTAATTTTTAATTCGACAGATCAAACCGCTGTGTTGTGGGCACAGCGACAGCCTGAACAACAGGACGGTATTTATATATTCGATTTGAAGAGCGGGGAAGTGAAAGATTTGCCTGAGCCGGATTTGCCGAAACGCTCGCCTACGCTTTCTCCAAACGGTTCGTTGCTCGCTTTTGTCGCTCCGGCTGAAATCGGCGCGCAGTTGTATTTGTATAACTCAACGACAGGACTGATTCAACAACTGACCTACAAAGGAAGCAACGTCTATACGCCGGTGTTTATTTCTGACGAGCAAATTATATTCGGCTCGAACCGCGATGGCTGGATTCAGAGAACGACTCAACAGGTCTCAAAAAATCAAGGGTTGGTTACAGAAGAAGTCCAAAACGACAGAGAAATTTATCTAATCAACTTCACGCAAAAAGTTGAGGATGAGAAGAAGAAAAAGGAAAAGGATTGAAATAAATGATTGAATTGAAAGCAGCAGAATCTGATGATCCGCAATTTGTTGGAATGGTTTCGCAAATCTTTAACGGCGCAATGGATTGCTATAAACCAAATGAAATTTATGTTGTTCATTTAGATAATTGGTTCGACCACAAGTGGGGAGCTTTTGCTGCTGTTATTGATCAGCAATGTGGAATGTGGCAACCCGACAAGCTCACGAAGCCGCCTTTTAATCCCAATCGCATTATCAGCCAATCGTACTTTCGTCTTGATGAGCTAACAAAATCAATTTACATCAACAATGAAGCGCCTCCCTTACATACTCGACGCTCAAGTCATTGGAATTTTCATGACCGACTTAAAGATTTGACGGACGCAGGACTATTTCTATGGTACAGCAGCAAGACCGAGACGAACGGCAGAGGCAGTCTGATGGTTTACTACATTGGAAGCGAAGAACCAATTTATTGGTATGTTTCCTTCCTCAAGAAAAAAGAATGGCAAGTGAATAAAGCTAATAATATTTCAAAAAAAGCGATTGAAGGATTACTCAATAATTCGGAGTTGCAGCTTACTGCCTAATGCAGGCTGTCTACTGTTTGCTGCGTATTTCTTTCGCTTTTTGATACGCCTTGTTGGCTTCGTCGCGCAAGCCTTGACTGTAGGGCGCGTGACCTAACTTGGTATGCAAATGGTCATCATATTCTGAAGTCTGGAGACTTTTTGAAAATGTGCTGAAAAGCGCCGAAGGTGCGAAATTCAACAGCCCAGCGCATCGCGCTGGGTCACCAATTCGATAGTTTTTTCAAGCCCTGAAAGGGCGCAATAACTGGTTTCGCCCTTTCAGGGCTTGCGACCTACTCGCCGCATTCACCCAGCGCGATGCGCTGGGCTATCGAATGACGCTCTTTCAGAGCTACATCAATCTAATAAATAAAATGTGTCCAGACATGAGCATCATACGCCTAAACGGTGACCAATTCTTTGCAGATCGCTTTTAGCGATTTCAGGAAGCTTTCGGCAGCCGGTGAGAGCGAGCGCCCGGATTTCTGAATGACGCCGATTTCTCTGATGAGCGCCGGGTGCTTGATCGGGCGACAACAGAGGCCGGTTAATTCTCCCGTTTCAATGGCTGACGACGGAAGGAGGGCAACCCCTAGCCCTGCCTTGACCATCCCCGCAGCCGTAGACATATAAGTAGCCTCGAAGGCGGGCGTGGCAAATTTATCAATTGTCTCGAATGCCCGATCAACCAACCTGCGCACGCTGCTTTCCTTGTCCATGAGAATCAGTGGGAGGTCCAGCAAATCTATTAATTCGATGACCATCTTTCGTTCGAGCACAAACCCTTGCGGAAAAACCGCAACGATCCGATCCGTGAGAAGCAGTGTAAAGTGAACATCCGGGTCTGTGCCACTCAAGCTGCCGATCCCGAAATCCACCTCCTCGGCTTTGACCATGTTGAGGAGACGTTGCGCTAGAACGTCTTTAAAGACTACTGAAATTCCAGGGAAGAGTTCTTTAAATCGGGCGACGGCTTTGGGGAGCATCGTCGAGGATATGGATGGCAGAGCGGCAACCCGTATAATGCCTCTGTTCTTCTCTGCCAGCTCTTTCGTGTTTACCACGACCGCATCTATTTCCCGCAGCAATTGCTCAACCACGGGTGCCAGATCTTTGCCAATGCGTGTCAACTCAACGATCCTGGTATTGCGGTCCAACAGGCGGACACCCAACCTCTCCTCCAGTTGACGAATCTGCTTTGTTAACGCGGGCTGTGAAAGGTGTAACAGTTGAGCTGCCCGTGTAAAACTGCCGAGCCGGGCTACCGTCACAAAGGTCTGGAGTTGACGCAGATTCAGGTCAATATAATTCATAACCGCAAGTTATCACTGAAATAAAAACAATTCAATTGCATCAAAAGTCAGACGGTGTTAAGTTCACCCTCCGTCCGCATTTTCTTACTCGCAGAAGCACACATTGAAGGAAATATTTAAAGACGCGGTTGCGTTGTGACCGACACAGCCAGAGGAAAGGCACAGATTATATGAAACCAACAAAGCTCAGCACCCACTTTACCCTTGCGATCTTGCTGGTTACGGCGCTCACTGGTAGCGCCCTGGCTCAAGGTCGCGTAAAGACTGCCAACGGCGTTGTCGAAGGAACTTTGGGAAAGAGTTCCGCGATACGAACATTCAAAGGCATCCCGTTTGCGTCGCCGCCGGTCGGCGATTTGCGTTGGCAGCCGCCGCAAGCGGTCAAGAACTGGCAGGGCACGCGCAAGGCAGACCAATTCGGGCCACGCTGTATGCAACGCCCAGTCTTTGGTGATATGGGCTTCCGGTCAAACGGCATGAGCGAAGATTGCCTCTACCTGAACGTCTGGACGCCTGCCAAATCGAGCAAGGAAAAGCTGCCCGTGCTGGTCTATTTTTATGGCGGCGGGTTCGTCGCGGGTGATGGCTCAGAGGGGCGCTACGAGGGCGAGAGCCTTGCACGCAAGGGGATTGTAACTCTTACGGTTAATTATCGTCTGGGGGTGTTTGGCTTCCTCGCCCATCCTGAATTGACGAAGGAGTCGCCTCGGAAGGCTTCCGGCAATTACGGTTTGCTAGATCAGAACGCCGCTCTGCGCTGGGTACAGCAGAATATCGCAGCCTTTGGCGGCGACCCAAAAAAAGTCACCATCGCGGGCGAGTCAGCCGGGTCAATCTCCGTCAGCGCACAGATGGCTTCGCCATTGTCAAAGGATTTGATCGCCGGTGCCATTGGCGAGAGCGGTTCGATTATCGGCGCATTATCTGCTGTGCCTCTCGCCGAAGGGGAGCAGAACGGGATTAAGTTTGCGACTGGCGTCGGAGCCGCCTCACTGGCTGCGCTCCGCGCCCTGCCTGCCGAGCAACTTCTTGAAGCGACTGCCAAACCAGGCACGCCGTTCCCCTCTCCAACCGTAGATGGTTATCTTTTTCCGAAACCACCTGTAGAAATATATGCTGCCGGTGAACAGGCGCGGGTTCCTTTGTTGGTTGGCTCGAACTCCGAGGAGATCGGCTACTTCGGCGTTCTAGGGCGAGAGAAGCCGACCTAAGAGAATTACCGTAAAGCGCTACAAAGGCTATACGGTGATAAAGCCGAAGAGGTCCTCAAGCTTTACCCTGCATCGACGGAAACCGAGGTCATGGATGCGGCTCAGGATTTGTCTAGCGACCGCTTCATCAGCTACAGCACCTGGAAATGGATAGATCTGTCGACCAAGTCAGGCGGCAAGCCAACCTATTACTACCTCTACGCCCGCCCACG
>JANMSG010000153.1:0-2358 GCA_031389065.1 Acidobacteriota bacterium
AAGGGCGAAATCAGGTGTTTCGCCCTTTCAGGGCTTGAGACTTAACTCGGCGGATTCACCCAGCGCGATGCGCTGGGCTATCGAATAACGCTCTTTCAGAGCTCAATCAATCTGACAAATAAAATGTGTCCAGACATCAGCCTCTATATCAGAAAAATGGTGTAGATAAACTTAGCACTTTGCATGGTGAACTACTGAGAATACTATTGAGACAATGAAGAGAACGAAGCCTAAAAGTCCAGAAACGAATAGACCAGAGAGTAAGGCCAGGGCAAAAGTAGCCATGATCCTTTATTCATGTGACTGGCATCACGTTTGCGCGCTTGAGATATGGCGTTCTGTGTTTGGTATCTCGTATTTTGTACGAAGATCGGTGACAACTCCTGAACCTCTTGAGCATATAACCATCTTTTGAAAAGAGGGTGATACACGTAATGATCGGGCATTAACTGACCATTCCTTGCCAAATAAATTAAGTGACTAATATCGGGATAAGACGATTCTATGTCACCTACTCGAACAATCCATTCTTGCAAAGTCCTACCTTTCCTTATTCGTCGTTCATCCATAACTTCACATCGCGGAGTTTTGTTTGGCGGACTCGTCGAGCAAATCATAGACGCGCGTGAGGTCTTCCATTGAGGTGAATTTGATTTCGATTGCGCCGCCGGTTTGCGAAAATTTTATCTTCACTGGCGTCGAAAGTTTCCGGCTCAATTTCGATTCGGCAGCCCGTATGTTGGCGCGTTCGGCTTCAATCTGTGGGTCTGGTTCGGGTTTCGGTTTGGCTTCCAGCTTCGGTTCTTGCGACTCTTTAACCAGGCGTTCGGTTTCTCGAACAGATAACGCTTCGCTGACGATCTTTTTGGCAAAGGCTAGCTGTTTGTCTCCCGACTCTAAACCCAGCAAAGCTCTGGCGTGTCCCATCGAAAGCGAGCCTTCTTCGACCATCTGTTGAACTTCTACAGGCAATTTCAAAAGGCGCATCGAATTGGTTATCGAAGAACGGTCTTTGCCAACTTGTCGTGCGATCTCTTCCTGCGTAACGTTGAGTTGCTCAATCAGATTCTTGTAGGCGTTGGCTTCTTCGATAGGGTTCAATTCTTCGCGCTGGATGTTTTCAATCAACGACAAGGCTAACACTTCATCATCTTTTACGTCTTTGATGACACAAGAAACTTTGGTCAATCCGGCGCGTTGTGCGGCTCGCCAGCGCCGTTCTCCGGCGATGATTTGAAAGCCCTCGCCGGCGCGGCGCACGATGATCGGTTGAATCAAGCCGTTGACGCGGATGGATTGCGCCAGCTCTTCAAGCTTGTCATCATTGAATAGGCGGCGCGGTTGCGATTTATTCGGTTCGATTTGATCAATGCCCAGTTCCAGCAGATCGTTTTCCAGAGGGTTGGTCGGATTGAATAACGCGCTAAGACCTCTGCCCAGAGCCTTCTTTGACATTGTTAATCACCTCTTTGGCTAGCTTGAGATAGCTTTCCGCGCCTTTCGATTTTATATCATACAAAATAACCGGCTTGCCGTGACTTGGCGCTTCGGCAAGACGAACATTTCTTGGAATGATGGTTGTGAAGACCTGCGAGCCGAGAAAATCTCTGAGGTCGGAAACCACTTGATTGGATAGATTCGTTCGTTCATCGAACATCGTCAAAAGGAACCCTTCAATGGTCAGGTTCGGGTTGAGGGTGCGACGAATCTTGGTTAAGGTATCCCACAAATCGGAGACCCCTTCGAGCGCATAGTATTCGCACTGAATCGGAATCAACACGGAATGCGCCGCCGCCAGAGCGTTCAAGGTCAAAAGGCCTAAGCTCGGCGGACAATCAATCAAGATGTAATCGAACTGCTCACTGATGCCGCTCAATAGTTTCTTCAACTTGAATTCGCGTTCTTCAACATCTACCAATTCGATTTCGGCAGCCGCCAGAATTTTTTCAGATGGAACAACTTTCAAGGAGGGTAATTCTGTATTCAGAAAAAGATTTTCAATCGGTTCAGATAAGACCAACGAATGATATAGGCTCTTGCGAAATGTTCCGCGCAAGCCAAATCCACTAGAGCTGTTGCCTTGCGGGTCCGCATCAATCAACAAGACCTTCATATCTGCGACTGCAAGACTGGCTCCAAGATTAATCGTCGTTGTGGTTTTCCCTACACCGCCTTTTTGGTTTGTGACTGCAATTATTCTCGCCATCAACTGCAAACAATAATCATTAATTCTTTAACAGGCAACTAAAAAGGTAGTGAGCGGGGAATTTTGTGCTGAGGTCAACGAAGATGTCAGATATTACATGTCAGATGTCAGACCGTAGAGGATAGTCTTGCCCGTCAAGCCGGACGTTTGGC
>JANMSG010000155.1:0-15943 GCA_031389065.1 Acidobacteriota bacterium
GCGTGAATAACATTTGCCCCAAGCGCTTCAAGCGTCGCAGTCATTTCCGCAGACTGTTGGCGTGGACGTGTTACTAAGACCACTTTGCCAGAGAGAGGCTTTGATAATGGCGCTTCGATTTTTTCGCTGCCGTCTTCTCCGTCTGGCAGTTTTTCATTGCTCTGTTCCATAAGCTGATCTGCTCAATTCAAAGCTCAACGAGTCATTCAAATTGCCAGGGAGAAGTATATGTTTGGTAGACTCGGCAAGCAATCTGTCTTGCGTCTCTGACGTGAATTTGCCATCTCATAAACTTTCACCATTCGCCATAAATAAAGCTTTTCCTTGACTTAATGCCTTTTTGTTGGTATAAACCAAGCACAAATTGGAGTTCGCATAAGATTTAACGAGCAGTTATTTTATACCAAAAAGAGGAGACGATGAGCAGCCTCACTACAAAAGCCAATAAGAGCCGCTCTGCCGCTTCTCCAAAACCTTCTGCTAAATCCAGCAAGAAAACGGTTAAAAAAGAAGCCAAGCCACTCATACCAACTAAGTCTTCTAATAAATCCGCGAAAGCTGTAATCTTGAAAGGTGAAAAGCGAATTGCGACAAGTAAAAAGGCATCTGCTCAAAAGGTTAGTGCAAAACCTGCTGCCGCAAAAATCGTCAAGAAGGTTTCTGTGAAACCTGTCGCTGTCAAAGGTAAAACCGTAGTTGCCAAAAGTAAGATTGTTGCTCCCCAAAGTAAAACCGTAGTTGCCAAGAGTAAGGCGGTTGCTCCAACGAATAAAAAAGCAGCTTTGAAAACAGTGGCGCGCAAACCTGAGCGTAAAGTGAGTAAGGTTGTTGAGATTCAGGTCAAGAAAGTTTCTACGCCAAATACTTTGGCTGCCGTGAGTTCGTTTGAACAAGGTTTGAAGCTTTTTAATAAACATGATTTCGCAGGAGCCAGAGAAGCCTTTGAGCGCATCTTGCAAAAGTTCAGCGAACAGGCAGAAGTAAACGTCAGTGTGCGAAGGTATCTGGCAATTTGCCAACAGAAGTTGGCACGTACGCCTTCAGCGCCTAAAAATCCTGACGCGCTCTATGATCAAGGCGTTTTTGAGTTGAACAGAGACCATGTTCGAGAAGCCATCCCGCTTTTTGAAAAAGCTTTGAAAGCACAACCTGACGCAGCACATGTTTTGTACTCGTTGGCCGCCGCTTATGCACGGCTAGAGAATCCGCGCAAAGCCTTAGAGAGTTTGCGTAAAGCGATTCAGTTACAATCCGTCCATCGTTCCCGCGCGCGTAGTGACCAAGATTTCGCCAGCCTCCACAATGATGATGAATTCCAGAACTTAACCGGCTACGGTTTAGGTTTCTTTGAAGACTAATAAATCAACAAGAAGTTATTTCCACATGACGATAAAACATAATTCAGGCTTGGAAATTGTGTCTATTGGCGGAGGCACAGGTTTATCCACGCTGCTTTCAGGACTCAAAGATTACGTAGGCAATGAAGTTTCTCAAGCCGTTTGGGTAGATTTGTTGACGGCAATTGTAACCGTTACGGATGATGGTGGCAGTTCAGGCCGTCTACGCGAAGAGTTTCAGATGCTGGCGCCGGGCGACATTCGCAATTGCATTGCCGCGTTGGCGGAAGACGAACACTTACTGACCAAACTGCTTCGCCATCGCTTCGATTCCAACGGAGAATTGTCCGGGCATAGCTTAGGCAATTTGTTGCTCACGGCGTTGACCAACATCACAGGCAATTTTCTGGACGCCATCAAAGTCATCAGCGAAGTTCTGGCAATCAAAGGTCGCATCTTTCCATCGACGATGGAAAATGCTTCACTGTTGGCTGAACTCGTTGATGGTCGCGTCATTGAAGGCGAATCGAAAATCACCGGGGCGCGTTCGCGCATAAAAAAGCTCTGGCTTTCCCATGAATGTCATCCTTTGCCAGAAACTCTCGAGGCGATTCACGGAGCCGACATCATCACCATAGGTCCAGGCTCTCTCTTCACTTCCATCATTCCAAATCTGTTGGTTGATGGAATCGTTGAAGCAATTTGCAGATCTACGGCGTTGAAAATTTATATCTGCAATATCATGACGCAACCGGGCGAGACCGAAGGCTTCGGCGGCGAAGACCATCTGCGAACTTTATTTCAATACAGTCCACGCTTGAGATTCGATTATGTACTGGTGAATACAACGCCGATTAGTGCTGAGTTGAGAGAGAAATATTTAGCGGACGGCTCTGTACAAGTTGAATTCAAATCGGAAGCAGTAAATTCTTGCGCTCCAAACTCTGAAATCGTGGTCAACATAGAGGAACATTCATCACATCGTTTTCAAATCATACGCGGTGATTTGCTGAACGAAAGCGGTCTGGTTCGCCACGACTCGCACAAGCTTGCGCGGGTCATTGTTGATTTATATGTAGCCGAAATGTTGAAGCCGCCGCGCCCCGCTTTGAATTGCTAAAATTTTTCCATTCAAATCTCTTGCCGATAACTCTCGCATCAAAGCGAGTCAAGATAGTAGAATCATCTTGCCTTGCTGAAGCATAAATACTTTTTAACTTTTTAACGGATAAACTTATGACAGATGTAATGATATTAGCCGCAGGGCTTGGGACGCGTATGAAATCGCGGTGTGCCAAAGTTTTGCACGAACTCGCAGGCCGCCCGCTCGTCGCTCACCTTGTGCGCGCGGCATTCGCCCTCAATCCCTCATCAATCATCACCATCATAGGCCATCAAGCCGAAGAGGTGGAAGGCGCTGTGCGCGAGGAAGTGAGGCGACTTGTCGAACAGGGTGAACAAGCGCCTCCCGAATTGTTTTTTGCTTTGCAGAGAGTGCAGAAAGGTACAGGTCACGCGGTGATGGCGGCACGTGAAATTCTTACAAACAGAACTGCGCCACTCGTCATCACCGCAGGCGATGTGCCTATGCTGCAAGGCGCAACGCTCAAGCGTCTGGTTGAGACGCACAACGCCGAACAGAATGACGCGACGGTTTTGACCGTGTGGATGGACGAGCCTTTCGGATACGGACGAATCATACGCGATAAAGAAGGCGGCTATGTTCGTTGCATCGAGCAGAAAGACGGCTCGCCCGAAGAACTCGCCATTCAAGAGATCAATGTCAGTATTTATTGCTTCAATCCTGTTGCCTTGTTAGGCGCGTTAGACCATTTGAAATCGGACAACGCGCAGAACGAATTTTATTTAACCGATGTGCCGCAGATTTTGATGAATCAAAAAAAACGCCTGGGTCTGTTCTTGTATGAAAACACTGAAGAGGTTCGCGGCATAAATACAAGGATCGAACTTGCCGAACTCGAACGTCAATTGCGAGAGAATAAATTGCGCGATTTGATGCTTGCGGGCGTGACCATCATTGACCCTGCGACAACTTACATTCATCCAGATGTTGCGATTGGTCAAGACACGGTGATTTATCCGCAAGTCATCATCGAAGGCAATAGTATGATTGGCGAGGGTTGCACGATTCATTCGTGGACGCGACTGACGAATGTGCAGATTGACGATGAGGTAAAAGTAAATAATTCTTGTGTAATTGAAAACTCAACTCTGCATAAAGGTTCAAGCGTCGGGCCCTTTGCGCGACTCAGAATGAACACTGAAATCGGGGAAAATGCGTCCATTGGTAATTTTGTTGAAGTGAAGAAATCGAAGATTGGCAAAGGATCGAAAGCGCAGCATCTGACCTATCTGGGCGATGCGACGCTCGGTGAAAAAGTGAACATCGGCGCAGGAACAATTACTTGCAATTACGATGGTGTTCGTAAACACGAAACCATCATCGAAGACAATGTGAAGATTGGCAGCGACACCATGCTGGTTGCGCCTGTGCGCGTCGGCGCAAGGTCAGTCACGGGTGCCGGAACGGTGGTGACAAAAGATGTGCCGCCTGATTCTTTAGCAGTAGGCGTGCCTGCGGTTGTGAGAAAAAAGCTGAAATAGGAGAGCATCGTGCCAACAGGAGCAGTGCTATTAGCACGTTTAAGGGTAGAGCTTGCTGAAGAATTTTTACAAAAGCTTCGAGGTCAGTTGAGTGAAGATTTAGAACTGGATTCAGAAGATTTTTACTCTGACGGTCCTCTCATTCTCGTTCGCAATGTAAATGAAGGACCCATTCCAATAGATGATGGAGTGAGTAGTTGGGTGAATGTTAATCTGTGGAAATCATATTATAGACCCGGCTATGAGCGCGGAGATTTAGAGCTGTTTGTTCGTTGCGCGGAATGGTTAGAACAACATTTGGAAAATTGTGAAGTCTGGTACGGTCACGATGTAGATGATGAGAACTTGCGAGTGTTTGACAAATGTGCACGAGAGATACTGCTGGATTACCAACGCTCGAAAAAACTATCAGGCAGGGAAACAGATAAAACCAGGAATTCTTGAGAAAGGAATAAGGACTAAATTATGTGTGGAATCGTTGGTTATGTTGGAGATAAACAGGTCGTCGGAGTCATCATTGACGGGCTCAGAAAATTGGAATACAGAGGGTACGATTCGGCTGGCATAGCTATTGTTGATGAAGGCGCGCATCTGGAAATTCGCCGCGCCGAAGGCAAGCTCAGAAATCTTGAAGAAGTCATACGCCTCAAACCGCTCGATGGAACCTATGGCATCGGTCATACGCGTTGGGCTACGCACGGGCGACCTACCGAAGAAAATGCCCATCCGCACCGCGATGCTTCGGGCAACATCGTCGTCGTTCACAACGGCGTCATAGACAATTTCCTGCCGCTCAAACGGAAGCTCCAGGAGCAAGGTCACAAATTTGTAACCGAGACGGATACGGAAGTCATCGCCCATTTGATTGGCAAATATTACGACGAGGGCGCGGGGAGTCTGGAAGCGGCAACCCGCCGTGCCATCACCGATCTGCGCGGCATCTATGCGCTTGCCATCATTTCTGTCGCAGAGCCTGAAAAGATTGTCGCCGTTCGTCAAGGTCCGCCCATCGTCATCGGCTTAGGGCAAAACGAATATTTCGTTGCCTCAGACATTCCACCGATTCTCTATCACACGCGAGACCTCTTTTTCTTAGGGGATGGCGAAATCGCTGTGCTCACACGCGAGGGTGTAACGGTCACCGACTTTGAAGCAAATTCCATCACGCCTCAGGTTCAGCGCATTACCTGGGACCCGATTATGGCGGAAAAAGGCGGCTTCAAACACTATATGCTCAAAGAGATTTATGAGCAGCCACGAGCCATACGCGACACCGTTTTAGGGCGAGTCTCGCAACAGACAGGGCGCGTTTATCTCGACGAGATGGAAATCAGTGAATCGGAGTTTCGCAACTTCACTTCGATTAAAGCGATTGCTTGCGGCACCAGTCTTCATGCAGCGATGGCTGGAAAATATATGCTCGAAGAATTGGCGCGTATTCCTGTAGAGATTGATTACGCTTCGGAGTTCCGTTACCGCGACCCGATCATTGACGACAAAACCTTAGTCGTAGCGATTTCGCAGTCGGGGGAAACCGCCGACACCTTGGCGGCGGTGCGCGAATCGAAAAGCAAAGGCGCGAAAATACTGGCGATTTGCAATGTCCATGGCTCTATGTTGACACGCGAATCGCACGGCACAATTTTGACACACGCGGGACCTGAAATCGGTGTCGCGTCAACGAAAGCTTTCACCTCTCAGATGACGGTATTTTATTTGCTGGCGCTTTACCTGGCGCAAATTCGCGGCTTGATGAACGAGCAGGAATCCCTTGAACATGTTCACGCCTTGAACAGTTTGCCCGTGAAATTAGAAACCCTGTTAGGCTGTGATGACGTGATTGAAAAGTTGGCGCGGGAATTTCAAAGAGCGCAGGATTTTCTCTATCTCGGTCGCGGCATCAATTTCCCGATTGCCCTGGAAGGCGCTTTGAAATTGAAAGAGATTTCTTACATTCACGCCGAAGGCTATCCGGCGGGCGAGATGAAACATGGGCCGAACGCTTTGATTGACGAACAACTTCCTGTGGTTGTGATTGCGACGCGCGATGAAACGAGCGAAGTCTCTAAACTGCGCTTTGAAAAGACACTTTCAAATATGGTTGAAGTCAAAGCGAGGGATGGAAAAGTGATCGCTCTGGTGACCGAAGGCGACACCGAAGCGCGTCAGGTAGCCGACCACATCATCGAGATTCCGGCAGCGAGTGATTTGATATCGCCGACGCTTGCAATCGTGCCATTGCAATTATTGGCTTATCACATAGGTGTGCGTCGGGGCTGCGATGTTGACCAACCGCGCAATCTGGCGAAATCCGTCACAGTGGAATAGTCGGAAAAGAGAGATCCTTTACATCCTTCCGACAACATCGCATCAGCACTTGAACAGCTCGCTTAAACATGAGTTCAAGCGAGCTGTTCGTCTATAAACCCGATTTGTATCGTTGTAAAACCGATTTGTGCTCCCGTTCAGACCGTTACTGCAACTGGCTTACTACAAGGGTTCAGCCGCTTACTTTACTCGTGAATTTGATTTCTACCCCGGTCGTTGAGACAAGCTTTGCAAACATAGCGGTTCAGTTGGTTGAAATGGGCTGAAAGTTTATAAAACGATACGGATTTTATGCTAGACTAAGGGAAATGACGCTTTGGTGAAAGGAGGCACAAATGCAAAACGCACAAGAAATCTATCAACAGACCGTAAGCCGTTTACCTTCATCCGAAAGATTGCGGCTGGCAGCGTTGATACTGGAAGGACTTGCCGAATCCGAATCTGCGTCTGCGCCGCGCCAATCTGTACGACAGATGATTAAAGGGATGCCGAAACAAAGACTCTTCCAGACCGCCGCCGAAGTGGACGATTATTTACAACAGGAGCGCCAATCTTGGGAGCCTTGAACCTGCCTACTCAGGGATTCATTTACATTGATGCCGCACCGTTGATTTACAGCGTAGAACAGCATCTCGAATATGCGGCATTGCTTGAGCCTTTGTGGAAAGCCTCAGAAACAGGTCAAATTCAGATAGTTGGCAGTCAGTTGCTCTTGGTGGAAGTTTTAACTGGCGTATTGAAACGCAATGATTCTGAATTGCTATCTGACTACGAGCAGGTGTTGCAGGCGTCCGAGTTACAGCTATTGCCGATTACCATTTCCATTTTGCGAGAAGCCGCCCGTCTTCGCGCCACGATAAATTTGAAAACGCCGGATGCCATACATGCGGCAACCGCTTTGTCGGTCGGTTGTTCGCAATTGATTACCAACGATGCGGATTTCCGTCGCATAGCAAACCTCAATGTCATTGTATTGAAAGACCTGATTGTGCCTTGACTCTTCATTATGTCCGTTCATCAAAGAATTAGAGATTGTCTGAATAGGTCTGAACCTTTATGTCAAAACAAATCGCCGAACACATCAAAGATTTTCGCCAGAAAGTCAAAGCCGCTAATAAAGAGTTCACTAAAAAAGAAGCCTGCAAAGATTTGCTTAATCGTCTTTATGCGGACAATGACGAAACCAGAAAAGTCATTGATGCAATCAGCAGCGGCGCGGAAACCGCTATCTTCAACATCCCACGCAAAGACAAATTGCACAAAGGCAGCGCTGACACGCTCTACAACAAAATCATTATCGAATTTGAGAACGATTTGAAGAAAACAGCTTTGCAAGGGAAAACTTTCGGCGGCAAATTGACGGAGCACAATTGCAATTGGAATGCTGCCGCAGAGAAACTCACCGAAGAAGATGTCAAATGGTTTTATCTCATACAAGGCAATTCTTCGGCACTTTCAACACGCAAACAAGGCAAAGAAAATCTGCCAAATCCCTACAAAAATCAATTGAAACAAGGCGCAACGATTGTGCCGCGCTCGCTCTATTTCGTTGATATCAATCAACAGATGCCGCCCGATTTTGAAGATAGAATCCTCAACGTCAGAACATCGCCGACGGTACAAGCGGACGCCAAGAAACCCTGGACGGAAATTGATTTCAAAGGCAAAATGGAAAGCCGTTTTCTGTTTCGCACTGCTCTATCGAAAAGTATTTTGCCCTTCGCGCTTTTCAATCCCTGTCTTGTCGTGTTGCCCATCCTATCGAACGAAACAAAATGGGCGATAAGAAAATGATACTTCACTCAGCCCCAGACTTGCGACACGAAGGTTTTCTGAATGCTTCGAGTTGGTTTAAAAAAGCCGAAGATACTTGGGCGGACCGAAAGACCGAAAAAGCAAAAGGTATGACAAACCTGAATCGTTTGGATTTTCAAAGAGGTCTTTCAGAGCAAAGTCTAAACACGCCGTATCTGGTTCTTTATAATTCGTCAGCGCAGGACGCCAATGCTACCGTCGTTAAACGCAATGATTATGATTTGGAATTCATCGTTGACCACGTTACTTATGTTTCTTATACCCACTCTCTCAATGAAGCGTATTACCTGACTGCAATTCTTAACTCAGCCGCGCCGAATGAAATGATGAAAGAGTTTCAAGCAAGAGGATTGTTTGGAGCAAGACACGTTCATAAAAAAATTCTTGATGTATATTTCCCAAGATTCGATGAACGCGACGAGGCGCATTTGCAGCTCGCAACTTTAAGCGAAACGGCACACCAACGCGCTACGGAATTCTTGCGCTCTAATCCGCCGCAACACGAACTCTCAACCGGACACCTCGGCAGATTGCGTGTCGAAATCAAGAAACATCTGGAAACCGAATTGCAGGAAATAGACCGTTTGGTTGAGCAAATCATTGCATAAGAGCGTATTTTGAAATTCAAAACTTGCGCCGAAGGCGCAGAAAGAAAGTACCAGCCGCGCAACCTGGCGAAATCCGTCACGGTAGAATAAAAATCAGGATCGCCTGACACAAACAACAAAAAACTCAACCGAAAAATAGGAAACGAAAGAGACAATCAGGATGCCAGCCATCCTGATTGTCTCTTTCATGTTGACGCTGGTATATTCATCTTTAAGCAAATCAAGGATTTTTTATGAAACAGATCAGCCGTCTCTCACGCGAACACGCCGCTCTAGTTGTCATTGACATGCAGGAGGCGTTTCGCAACGTCATACAAGATTTCAACGAAGTCGCTTCGCGCATCAGCAAAGCAGTTCAAGGCGCGCAACTTCTCGAAGTTCCTGTCATTGTAACCGAGCAATATCCGAAAGGCTTGAAGCATACCGCCGAAGAAATCTTGCCGCACCTGTCCGCTGATTCAAACACCATAGAAAAGATTTGTTTCAGTTCTTGTGGCGTTGATGAGTTTCAACAAATATTCATCAGTCGCAATATCAAACAAGCAATCGTCTGCGGCATAGAAGCGCACATCTGCGTCGCGCAAACCGTTTTAGATTTGCTTTCGCAAGGCTTAGAGGTTCACTTACTGGTGGATTGCATCACGTCGCGCAAACGCGAGAGTAAAGACGTGGCGCTCGCCAGACTCACGCAAGCCGGAGCGGTTCTTTCTAACCTTGAAATGTCTCTATTTGAAATGATGCGAACGGCGGATTCGCCAAACTTCAAAGCGATACAAAGCCTGATTAAATAGGGGATAGGGAATAGGTGACAGGGAACAGGGCTTTGTGCCGCTTAACCCTGTGACCTGTAACCTATAACCTGTAACCTAAAAATGGAAAATCTAAACCAACAACAACGCGAAGCGGTTGAAACCATCGAAGGACCTCTGCTGATTTTAGCGGGTGCCGGTTCAGGCAAAACCCGCGTCATCATTTATCGCATCGTTCATCTGATTGAAACAGGCGTTCGACCCGATAGAATTCTTGCCGTCACGTTCACCAACAAAGCCGCACAGGAAATGAGAGAGCGAATCGAAAAAATGCTCGGTGTACAACGCCGAATCTCTTCGCCGCTCATTTCTACTTTTCATTCGTTATGTGTTCGCATACTTCGCAGAGAAGTTGAAAAGATGCAGACCGGTTACACGCGCAACTTCACGATTTATGACACTGACGATCAGGCGCGAATGGTTCGCGGCATCATGAAAGACTTGGGATATGACGATAAATCTTTCACCGCCAAAGCTGCACTTTCAGCCATAAGCGGCGCTAAAAATCGCAGTCAATCGCCTGCTTCATTCGCCAATCAAGCAGATTACGCTTCAGAGCGGACAGAGAAAATTGCGCAGATTTACAAGCAATACGAGCAGAGACTGGCGCAAGCCAATGCTATGGACTTTGACGATTTGCTAATCAAAGCAGTCGAATTGCTACGCAAAGTCCCGGAAGTTCGCGCCCATTATCACGAGCGCTTTGCTCACGTAATGATTGATGAGTTTCAAGATACCAACGCCATTCAATACGAACTGGCGCGCTTGATGGCTATCGGTTCTTCAAAGATTGAACAAACAAAAATGGACAATGAGCAGCTGTGGAAAGAACGCAGCCTCTGCGTAGTTGGCGATGGGGATCAGAGCATCTATTCGTTCAGGAATGCTGACTTAAATATCATTTTAAACTTTGAAAAAGATTTCAAAGGTACAAAAGTAATCAAACTGGAACAGAACTATCGCTCGACGCAAACCATCCTTGAAGCGGCGAATAAAATCATTGAACAAAACGCCAAACGCTTGCCGAAAACGCTCTATGCCACTGATGCTTTAGGGCAAGGCGAAACGATTCAGTATTATCAATCTTATGATGGCGATGGCGAAGCGTCGTTTGTCGGTGAAAAGATTCAAGAACATTTGCGCCGCGACCCGAACACGCGGTGCGCCGTCTTGTATCGCACCAATGCACAGTCGCGCCTGTTTGAAGAATCACTCCGTCGTCGCGCCTTGGCTTACAATATCGTTGGCGGTTTTTCATTCTACGAACGCGCAGAAATCAAAGATATCATTGCTTATCTGAAACTTGCTATGAACCCGAATGACGACATGGCTTTGTTGCGCATCGTCAATTCACCGCCGCGTGGTATCGGCAAAACGACGCTCGATACGATTCACAATCAGCAGAAAGATTTGGATGTTTCGATGTGGGAAGCAATAGGCGTAGCGATTGAAAAGAGGACGATTGCGCCGCGAGCCGCGCTTGCCTTGGAAGGATTCCGCCGTGTGATGACTGCTTTAAGCGAGCGCGTCACTGCGAACGAGGCAATTTCTGAAATCGTCAAAGCGGCAGCCTCCGACACAGGATACGTTCGCGTATTGCAGGAAGAGAAATCCGAAGAAGCCGAAGGGCGTTTGCACAATATCGAAGAATTGGTCACAGCCGCTGTCGAAGCCGAAAATCAAGACGAGACGCTGCGCGATTTCATAGATCACGCGGCGCTCGTATCCGATACAGACCAGTACAAAGAGGATGCGCGAGTCACATTGATGAGCATACACGCCGCCAAAGGCTTAGAGTTCCCCGTCGTCTTCATGGTGGGATTGGAAGAGAATCTTTTCCCGCATTCACGCGCCAATTCAAGCGATGAGGATTTGGAAGAAGAACGCAGACTTTGTTATGTGGCAATCACCCGCGCCCAAAAAAATCTTTATATTTCACATGCCATGCGGCGACGCACCTGGGGCGAAGAATTGCCGACCGAGCCATCGAGATTTTTGAACGAGATACCTGTCGAGCTGATGAAAGATGTTTCATTGGGACCTTCCTGGTTGAAGTTTTCTTCAAGACCTGAGACCAAACATAATCGTGAAGCGGCTACCGCTTTGCGCAATGATGCACCGCCGCCACCTGTGAAGAAAACGACAAACTATGCGGGCAAAACCTACAACTCTGTAGAAAGCGTGAACGATTTTTTCAAACGTCGCATCAACGAAGCAGGGGCAAGAGAGGCGGGGAAAGGGAATTCGAGCGCTTCAAGCGCCGCATCTTCGCAGCCTCGCCTTCCATCGTCGTCTGATTCGGGCGCTACATTCAAAGTAGGCGCTCGTGTTCGTCACGCAAAGTACGGGCAAGGACTGGTGCTTAAAGTAGAAGGCGCGGGGGATGAGGCAAAACTCACTGTGAGTTTCCCTGGTTACGGGCAGAAGAAATTCGTCGCGAAATTCGCCGCGCTTGAAAAGGCGTAAAAGAGAAGTGGGGACTCAGCTAGTTGGTATTTTGCAATGTCTTGTTATTTTCGCGCCGGAGGCGCCGCAGGAGATTAGCCAGTGGTGCAGCCACTGGAATAAATATATGGATTGAACTTCGCGCTCTGGAAGAGCGCAGGAGGGAGTGTATTGTGTCCAATCTTCTTCGCCCTTTCAGGGCTTGAAGAGTTTGTACAACCTCTATCCCAGTGGCTGCACCACCGGCGAATCTCCAAAGCCCCTTTGGGGCAAATACTGCTGAATATTGATAATAATCGCTCAAGGTTTTATTAAGGATTTCACTCAATGATTGTAAAAGTCGCAGCCGTACAAGCCTCTCCGGTTTATCTCGATTTGCAAGCGTCGCTTGAAAAAGCCGACAGGCTGATTGGCGAAGCCGCCAGGCTTGGCGCGAAAGTCGTAGTTTTTCCCGAAACCTGGCTGCCCGGTTATCCCGCCTGGCTTGATTGCTGTCGGGATGTTGCGCTCTGGGATTATGCGCCTGTCAAAAAAGTCTTTGCGCGATTGATGGATAATAGCGTAGCCATTCCAAGTCCTGCGATTGAAGCTTTGAGTGAGATGGCGCTTGAATACAAAATCGTTTTGAACCTGAGCGTCAACGAACGCGTCACGCAAGGCGCTGGACGCGGCACACTCTACAACACCATGCTGACGTTTGGTGCGGATGGTGTCTTGTTGAACCGTCATCGAAAAATCATGCCGACATACACGGAACGCATGGTCTGGGGGCAAGGTGATGGTTCAAGTTTGAAAGCAGTTGACACGGATGCAGGGCGCATAGGCGGTTTGATTTGTTGGGAGCATTGGATGCCGCTGGCGCGTCACAGGCTGCATAGCTCTGGCGAAGACATACACGTCGCGGCTTGGCCGCAAGTCAAAGAGATGAATTTGCTGGCGAGTCGTCACTACGCTTTTGAAGGGCGATGCTATGTCATCGCTACCGGCGCAATTATGAAAGCGCATGAATTGCCGGAAGGACTGGAGCCCATCGAATCGCTGAAACAAAACCCTGATGCCTATGTGTTAAACGGCGGCAGTGCAATTATCGCGCCTGATGGGACTGTGATTGCCGGTCCCGTATTCAATGAAGAAACGATATTGACTGCCGATTTAGATTTATCACGCATCGTTGAAGAAAGCCTTGTGCTGGACGTAACCGGACATTATTCGCGTCCCGATATTTTCGACGTGAAGCTGAAAATTTGAGCGACACTCTATTTGGCTTGGATGGTTAGAAAATCCATTTCTTGCCGATGATGAAACTCGCTGCCGAGACCGCCGCAGAAAGCGTCGTTCCCCAGATCAAATCTATGATGACGACTTTCAAAGGAAAGTCTCTGATTAACGCATAGCTTGTCAGATCAAAAGTGACATAGCAAAAAAAGCCAAATAATCCGCCATAAATTACCGCGTGTTGCCACGAGCCTTTTTCGATTGCAGGCAATACGCCGAAGATTAACAAGCCGACAATGAAGAGTAGATAGAAGATGATCGCCCCTAGCCAATTGGTTTCGGCGCGCATTAAATAGCCGAGCTGCCGGCGATAAAAATCTTTGGCGATGAAACCGATCCAAACGATGTCAATCGCAAAAAAGACGGGTATGGTTGCCAGATACAGATAGAAATTTTTTAACATAGTCCTCCCATTATTAATGGAAAATGTCTACGTAAATAATAGCTTCGCGGATGTTTGATTGCTACAGAGCAGATGTTGCGATTGCTAAATATCCGTGTTTGGCGGATAGGCGAACCCGCAATTGACGATTTGCCAATTGTTTTCATAGCAAACCAATTCAAGGTTGATGATGTAATGGGCGTTGAGTAAACGAGCCACTTCTTCAGGAAAGATGATGGGCCAAACCTGGCGCTCGGTTATCAACTCTTCAGCTTCGACCTTGGTGCCGTCAATGCGCAGGATTTTGAAATACCCTTCAATTGCAGAGATTTCGTTCGATGCACTGCCGATGTCGTATTCGCTTTGACCGCCTTCTTCAAAGGAAGTGAGAAATTCAGGAAAGCTGAATGCGCCTCCGCGATGTGCCAGGTGATGGGAAAGGGCTCTGGTAATTTCAATCGCGCGAGGCAGATTCTGTTGCAAACTTTTTAAAACCGCAAACCGTTCTTGCGCAATCGCAGAGCTGGACGGTTTTTGTTTACCAGCCTTTGTCAATCTCTCTTTTTCAAAATTGTTGGGCGCGGTTTCATCAATCCATCTGAGAAATTCTGATAGAGAGGCGAGGATCGTTTCAGCCTTTGGAAAGTTCGTTGATGGATGTTGCGAAGTCGCAGAAGCGATGGCTTCTTCCAAATACCAACGCGACAAGAATTCGCGCAACCTCGCAGGGGTTATCTCTTGGAGCGAAATATCTGAGAAGTAGCCGGAAAGTAATTCTAAAGCGTCGATCAACGCGCTGGTTTCGTTTGATTCAATAACAGCACTGGTTTCATCGCGTTGTTTTCGTTCTTCGATGAAGGCGGCTTTTGCCTGGTCGAGTTTCATGGCTTCTTTGCGGAAGATGATTTGCTCGAAAAATCTATGACGTTCGAGCTTCCATTGCCGTTTGCTTTTGTCTTCGCTACCTTATCTTGCTCATTGGCTGTGTCTGTTGCAACGTTGCTGCCGTCGAACATATTCCATAACAACTCTTCGTCTTCCATGTCTTCAAATCCATCAACAGGTTGTTTGTAATGAAGCAAAGCCGCGTAGAGATGCTCTATCGAAAAGCTTTCGTCTTCGAGCAAAACGCGCATCGCTTTTTCGAGTTGTTTGGGATGGGATTCGGCTACGCGCTCGAAAGCGACGATCGGAATGCTGGGGTCTTCGACATAATCCCAAACTAACTCTTGCCAATCCGGCACATCTTTATCAGGATTGCTGGATTCAAAGACCCGCTTGAATTTTTGATACTCAGGTAGAAGAACGATGCCATCGAATTCATCGCACAAAATTGTCACTTCGCCAAGCTCTGCAAGTTCTTTCGGAATCGGCGGGAGATCGGGCAGCTTCAATTCGCGTCCGAATTCTTCTTCGTACATCTGCGCTGCGGTCTTTCCGGTTTCGGCATCGCAGCGCTCTAGAAGCAGGTATCGTTGAAAGCGCCCCATGATGGAAGGAATCTGTTTAGCGGCGATATGGATTTCATCGCTTCCGAAGACTTCTACGAAAGCTTCTCGTTGCTCTTGCTGTGCGCTTTCGATCCCATTGGGCGAGTCGAGTTCTTCAAGCGAACGGCGCATCTCTAAAATTTCCATAGCTGCTTCGCGGCTCGGCATTACGTATTGTGCGCCTGCGAAGATGAATTTTTCTCTGAAGGGAAGCAACCGTGCAGCTAAAAAATCACCGCTTTTGAAGGGTAAATCTTTGATGAGCGAAAGCATGGTCACAGGGATAACCTGGCCGCTATCGAGGTCATGTAAAGAGACGCAGCCGTTCTTCACTGTTTTAATTTCAAATACGCTGTTTAAGGAAGCCATCCACTCTAACAACATGGCTTCGTCTTCTTCGCTTAAATCGTCACGTGAATCTACAAAGTGGTCAATCACTCCTTCGCCGTAATCATCAACCCAATCGTAGAGAAACCATTCAAGCAGACTTTCAGATTCGTGTTCGCCTTCTGGTTCTCCCGACTCGAAAAACAGTTCGCGCTGTTGCTGATAATCTTCATTGAGGTGCCCCGTCGTCGCAAACTCAATCAATTCGACTTTGAGTTTTTCCGCGCGTTGGAGTTTCTCAAATATGGGGGATTCTTTTGACATGACTACACCTCTATTTTGATTTGAATATTATGCGACAATGCAAGCAGTTATTGAACAACACAATAACTGCTCATTTCCAGTGGTTCTGCAGCTGTTTCAATTTGCGAGATGCAGGTGCTTTCGGGCGGTGCTACTTTCCTGCAGCTGCGAAATTGGCTGCGCGATGATCCGCTTTGCG
>JANMSG010000157.1:0-2355 GCA_031389065.1 Acidobacteriota bacterium
CTGAATCGGATAGTAGTATGCGCCACAGCTTATGGCGGGAAAAGCAATGGTTTCAACCTGGTTTGCTAGAGCGAGTTTCAAGCTTTCCCGATAACAAGACGCTAACTGTTCAGGCTCGCCTTGATCACCGCCTTGCCGTACAGGACCAACCGTGTGAATGACAAATTTTGCCGGCAGCTGATAGCCTTTGGTGATTTTCGCTTGCCCGGTTTGGCAATATTTAAGCAAGCGACATTCTGCAAGGAGTTGGGGTCCCGCGGCGCGATGAATGGCGCCGTCAACGCCGCCGCCGCCAAGTAATGTGTTATTAGCAGCGTTGACGATGGCATCAACGTGCAGTTTGGTGATGTCTGATTGGATGACTTCCAGTCTGTCGTTCATAAAAGGATCGCATGAATAGATCGCGAAATTATTAATCTTAGGACTCCAAATAAAGCCTGTAACATTATGGCATAACAAATACATTTTCCATCTCTCAGATTTCAATTTTGAAAACAACTTTGATAAAGTCTTTATCGAACGCGCTCGTCGCATACACAACAATGATACCTGTAATCGTCGGTCCCACAGCATCTGGCAAAAGCGAACTTGGAATCAATCTTGCGCTGCATTTCAACGGCGAGATCATCAATCTTGATTCGGTTCAAGTCTATCGCCGCATCTATGTCGCCACCGCGAAAGTGCCGCCGGAAGAGCGTAGCGGCGTGCCGCATCATTTGATTGACATCGTTGAGCCTACGGAAAATTTCACCGCAGGCGATTATGCGCGACGCGCAATCGAAACGATTGAAGAGATCGAATCGCGTAAGCGTATGGCGATTCTGGTAGGCGGCACGGGCTTTTATTTACGCGCCATTTGCCAGCCTCTGTTTGAAGGACCACCGACCGATTTGCAATTGCGCGAGCGCTTGATTAACTTGCGAGACCGGCGCGGAGCCCAGCATCTGCACAAAATGTTACATAGGAAAGATGCGAAGGCTGCGGCGGCGCTAAGCCCGCGTGATTGGTCTCGCATTATGCGCGCGCTGGAGTTTATTTTTCAAACCGGCAGGCGTTTTTCTGAGGCGCAGCAGGATTTGCCTCCCCCTCCCGCGCTCGCTTCGCGCCTTCAGGTGCTGGCGCTTTCGCCGCCGCGAGCTTTGCTTTATGCGAAGATCAATGAACGCGCTGAGGTGATGTTTGCGAAAGGTTTGGTTGAAGAAGTCGAATCGCTCATTGCGTCGGGCATTCCCGCAAACGCCAAAGCCTTTCAAGCGCACGGCTATCGCCGCGTCGTAGAATATTTGCAAGGTTTAAGAACCAGAGAAGACGCGCTCAATCAAATGAAACTCGATACCAGACACTATGCAAAACGGCAATTGAGTTGGTGGCGCGCACAAGCAGGCGTGAAATGGATTCATTACTTCGGAGATGATAAGCAGGCGTTTTACGAAGCACGCGATTACCTCTCAAAGATGATGAACAAAGCGTCGGAATGAACCATCCACTTGATGGACGAGTTCGATTAATCGTGTTGTTGCGGTTCAATTCACAATATGACAATATGAGCTTATGAAAGAGATAAGCATTCAGGAACTTCATCAAGATACCAATCAATGGGTGAAATTGGCTGCGCGCAAAGAACGCATCATCATCACAGATGGCGGTCAACCGATTGCCGCGCTTTCTGCTTTTGAGCCGTCACCAGTTTTGAAACGATTGCCTGACCGCGAAGAAAAGATAACCAAGCGCTCTATGATAAAAACCGATTCGGCTGACTACGTTTCTGAAATGAGAGGATAAACGTGGTCTATTTTGACGCCGCCTACATTGCCAAATGCTATCTCAACGAGCCGAATGCTGACCTTATCCGACAATTCGCTTATCAAGCGAACGGGCTTGCTTCTTGTGAAATCGCCCGCGTTGTATTCTACTCGGTTTTACAAAGGCATCTGCGAGAAGGCAACATCAACTCGCAAGAGGCGCAAGAGGTATTGAAGGATTTTGAGCAGGACGAAAAGGATGGGGTTTGGGAATGGTTTCCTCTTACCTCCTCCTTTATTCGCTTCGTATGTGAAAACATCAGCGCGTTGCCAACAACAGGATTTTTGAGAGCCGTTGATGCGATTCATTTAGCTTGTGCTAAAGAGAACGGTTTTGATGAGGTATACACGAATGACCGTCATATGTTGGATTGTGCTCAATATTTCAACTTGAAGGGAATTAACCTCATCCCCTGATGTCTGGACACATTTTATTTGTCAGATTGATTGAGCTCTGAAAGAGCGTTATTCGATAGCCCAGCGCATCGCGCTGGGTGAATCCGCCGAGTTAAGTCTCAAGCCCTGAAAGGGCGAAATCAGGTGTTTCGCCCTT